>CABTAA010000036.1 GCA_902482615.1 uncultured Collinsella sp. | reverse complement strand
AGACCATCCGCTGCTATGCGGGCAAAAGGCTCGGCCTTATCGCTGTCAACGGCCTGGTCTTCCTGCGCCTGACCGAGGCGCTGGCGCAGCTTGGTCCCTCGCTGCCGGCGGGGCTCAAGATCGCGACGTTTGACGACTATCCCTGGAACCATGTGCTCTTTGGCGGTGTGACCACGGCAGCGCAAGACACCATCACCATTGCCGAGCGCGTAGTCGAGCGCCTGTCCGAGCGCATCGACGTCGTTACCACCACGGTGGGCGAGGCCGCAAAGCTCGCCCCCAAGCGCATCGAGATTCCCGGTCACATCGAACACCGCGCTTCGACCTCGCGCTAATCGCTCGTTCGCAACTGCCTGTTCGCGCACGTTTTTTGAGCGCTTGATACGCTTTAACCCTGCGGAAACATTTTTCTGCGATAGTATCTGCGATATAGACCAGTCGAAACCCGCCCGAAAGAAAGGGGAGCGACATGAACCAGCAGAACATCGATTACGTACTCCGTTCCGTAGAGCAGCGTGATATCCGCTTTGTGCGTCTGTGGTTTGTCGACATTCTCGGCCGCCTCAAGAACTTTGCCATTAGCCCCGAGGACCTCGAGGTCGCTTTTGAGGAGGGTATTGGCTTTGACGGCTCCGCCATCGAGGGCTTTGCCACGCCCGAGGAAGCCGACATGCTGGCGTTCCCCGATGCTTCGACCTTCCAGATTTTGCCGTGGCGCCCGAGCCACAACGGCGTCGCCCGCGTGTTCTGCGACGTATGCACTCCCGATCGCAAGCCGTTTGCCGGCGACCCGCGCGATGCCCTGCGCCGCATGTTCCGCAAGGCCGAGAAAGCTGGCTATCTGCTTAACGTGGGCGCCGAGCTGGAGTATTACTATTTCCCCGACGAGCACACCCCCGAGCCGCTCGACAACGTGGGCTACTTCGATCTTTCGGTGAGTGACGCCGCCCGCGACCTGCGCCGCAACACGGTCCTCACGCTCGAGAAGATGTCCGTGCCCGTGGAGTACACCTTCCACGCCGCCGGCCGCTCGCAGCACGGCATGAGCCTGCGCCACGCCGAGGCCCTGAGTATGTCCGACGCCGTCACCACGGCCAAACTCATCATTAAGCAGCAGGCCTACGAGAGCGGTTGCCACGCCTCCTTTATGCCCAAACCGTTGGCGGGCGAGGACGGCAGCGCCATGTTTTTGCATCAGTCGCTGTTCGACCACGACGGCAACAACGTCTTTTGGGGCGAGGACGACGAGAAGTACCATCTCTCCGATATCGCCAAGCACTACATGGCCGGCATCTTGGCGCACGCGCGCGAGATCAGCGCCATCACCAACCCCACGGTCAACTCGTACAAGCGCATCACCACGGGTGGCGACTCCGTGCCGCAGTACGCCACGTGGGGCCTGCGCAACCGCGCGAGCATGATCCGCATCCCGGTCTACAAGCCCGGCAAACAGCTGTCCACGCGCATCGAGCTTCGTAGCCCCGACCCCATGGCCAATCCGTACCTGGTCAACGCCGTCACGCTGGCGGCTGGTCTGGACGGCATCGAGCGTAAGCTGGAGCTCCCGCCCGAGGCCACGGCCGAGACACTCAAACTCACCGACCGTCAGATGCTCGAGGCCGGCTACACGCCGCTGCCGCGCTCGCTCAAAGAGGCGCTCGACGTCTTTGAGGACTCGCAGTTTATGAAGGATGCCCTCGGCGAGCACATCCACAGTTTCTTCCTCAAAAAGAAGCGCAACGAGTGGCATAAGTTTGAGTCCACGATCACCGAGTGGGAGATCAAGCATTATCTGGCGAACTCCTAATCGCGCTGGCTTGTTCCAGTACGATTGAGCTCATTTCCTTGGAGGCCGATATGTCCGAAAAGAGTGCCCTGTTCATGGCGCGCACGACGCGCTTCCACGAGTTTGCCCGCAGCTTGACGACCACCCTGGGTGTCGAGGTGAGCCTGGCTACCCCCGATTCGCCGACTGCGGCGCACGACTTTGACCTGCTGATCCTCGATTCCGATGGCATCCGCAGCGACCGCATCGATCAGATTGCCAAGTGGCTTGACGATCGCGGCGGCGTCCCCATGCTGGTGATTGTCGACGACGAGGCGCTCGGCACCCTGCGCCTGCCGAATCACGCGCATGCCGACTTTGTATGCCCCACGGCGACGCCCAACGAGCTCAAGGCTCGCGCACAGCGCCTGATGGGCGAGGAGGAGACCGTCGCCGCCGACGATGTGCTCAACATCGATAACCTCGAGATTAACCTGGCTACCTACCAGGTGACACTCGATAACGAGCCCATCGACCTGACGCTGATGGAGTACTCGCTGCTGAGCTTTTTGGCGACGCATCCCAACCGTGCTTACAGCCGCGAGGTACTGCTGCACCGCGTGTGGGGCTTTGAGTACTGCGGCGGTACGCGTACCGTCGACGTGCACATCCGACGCATCCGCTCCAAGGTGGGCCCGCAGATCGCGGCACATATCACCACCGTCCGCGGCGTGGGCTATCTGTTTAAGGACTAGCTTTTCACCACAAAGGGGACAGGCACCTTTGTGGTGGTTTTGCCGCATGCGTGGATCCCTTTCGAGTTTGCAGCAGAACTTAAGCCTTCCTAAAAGATTGCGTTCTCATACACGTTCGCCCGCATATTGGGGTACAACTCAACGTGAACAATGATGGCCCGCCACATGTTTGGCGGGCCTTTGGTTATTTGACGAAAGGATCGCAGCCATGAGCGAGAACGATTCCCAGCGCCCCCAGGATCCGGGCAATGCCGGCGATACTCAGCAGCAGCCGCGCGTGCAGGTGGAGTCGACGCCTGCCGACGGCAACATTCCCTACGTGCAAGCCTACGACACGCAGACCGGCAAGCCGCTGGACGGGCAGCAGGTTGTAAACAAACACACGGTGGTCAAGACCAAGACTAAAAAGCTGCCGATCTTTATTACGGCGCTCGCTGGCTGTGCGTGCGGCGCCCTGCTGGTCATCGCGCTCATTATGAGTGGCACACTCGATATCGGCGGCGGCAGAAACGCCGTGACGGCGGGTGCTTCGGGTTCATCGACGCAAAAGATCACGATCGACTCCGAGGACACCACGCTGGCCGAGGCCGTCTCTGCCAAGGCCTTGCCCTCCGTCGTTTCCATCACCGCCACTTCGAGCGGCAGCCAGAATGGCTCGCTTTCGCAGTCTGCTGATGAGTCGGATAGCTCGGGCAGCGTTGGTTCGGGCGTGGTGCTCGATACCGAGGGCCATATCCTCACCAACAACCACGTGGTCGATGGTTACGACCAGTACGTGGTGACCATGGACGACGGCACCACCTACGAGGCCGAGTTCGTGGGCAACGATGCTTCGAGCGACCTAGCCGTCATCAAGCTCAAGGATGCAGACGCCTCCAAGCTCACGCCGATCGAGATCGGTGATTCCTCCAAGCTCAACGTGGGCGAATGGGTCATGGCGATCGGCTCGCCGTTCGGCAACGAGCAGTCTGTCTCCACGGGTATCGTGTCGGCGCTGTATCGCTCCACGGCCATGAGCTCTACCAGCGGCAACACCATCTATGCCAACATGATCCAGACCGATGCCGCCATTAACCCGGGCAACTCCGGCGGCGCGCTCGTCAACGACAATGGTGAGCTCGTGGGCATTAACTCGCTTATCGAGAGCTATTCGGGCTCCAGCTCGGGCGTGGGTTTTGCCATTCCGGTTAACTACGCCAAGAACATTGCCGACCAGATCATCGACGGCAAGACGCCGGTGCATCCGTACATGGGAGCTACGCTTTCGAGCGTCAATGCGCTTAACGCCCGCACCAACAAGCTGAGCACAGACAGCGGCGCGTATGTGGCGAGCGTTGTCGAGGACGGTCCTGCCGCCAAGGCTGGCATCCAAGAGGGCGATGTCATTACCAAGCTGGGCGACGATGAGATTACGAGCGCCGATGGCCTGATCATCGCACTGCGCAGCCACGAGGTGGGCGAGAAAGTCGAGATCACGCTCATGCGCGGCAAGGAAGAGAAGAAGGTCACCGTCGAGCTGGGCTCTGATGAGGAGTTGCAGAACCAGCAGCAGGACGACAGTTCGACCGACACCGGCAACGGCGGTATTACCGACGAGCAGCTGCGCCAGTACCTGGAGGAGCTGCTAGGCCAGCAGGGCCAGGGTCAGGGCTACAGCCAGGGTTACTAACGAGCCGTATCGCACATACCGATGCCAGAGGGGGCCGTCCCATCAATGTGGGACAGCCCCCTCTTTTCTCATTGATCCGTTGGGAACGGAGGAAAACGGATCATTTAGAACTGGCAAGGGCATGGTTTGATCGCGCGATCCACCCCGGCCTGGTGGCTGCCGATTCGGTGCGGTTCGAAAGGGCTATTCGGCGCCATAGTGACCGGTGGTACTCTAGTAACCGTTTGAAATCGAGCGAAGGAGTGCCGCTATGGAGCAATCGAGCCTGTTTGGTGACGGTGTGGACATCGATACCGAAACGCCCGCGAGTGCGGATGTCGCTGCACCGGCCGATGCCCGTGCCCAGGCGGCAGCGCGTGCGGCCGAGCTGCGCCACGAGCTCGATTACCACGCCTATCGCTACTACATGCTCGACGCGCCCGAGATCACAGACGCCGCCTTTGACAAAATGCTCGTTGAGCTGCAGGAAATCGAGGCGACCTACCCCGACCTGGTGACGCCCGACAGCTATACCCAGCGCGTGGGCGGCTACGTGAGCGAGCAGTTTACGCCGGTTACGCACATGGCACGCATGTATTCCATGGACGATGCCATGGACCTGGACGAGCTCGACGCTTGGCTCCAGCGCACCGAGGATGCGCTCGGTGCCGGTAGCGTCACCTATACCTGTGAGCTTAAGATCGACGGTCTGGGCGTGGCGCTTACTTACCAAAACGGCACCTTTGTGCGCGCCGCCACGCGCGGCGACGGCACCACGGGCGAGGACGTGTCGCTCAATGTCCGTACCATCAAGGATGTGCCCATGCACCTGTCCGAGCCGGCGCTCGCTCACATGGGCGCCGACCGCGAGCGTACCATCGAAGTGCGCGGCGAGGTGTACATGCCCAAGGGCAGCTTTGTGCGTCTGAACGACGAGGCCGATGCCGAAGGTCGCGACCCCTTCGCCAACCCGCGCAACGCCGCCGCCGGCAGCTTGCGCCAAAAGGATCCCAAGGTCACAGCGCGCCGCGACCTGGCCACCTTTATCTATGCCATCGCCGATACCGACCCGTTGCACGTCCACAGCCAGCGCGAGTTTCTGGACTGGCTGCGCAGCGCCGGCTTTAGCGTCAACCCTAACGTGGCACGCTGCGCCACACCCGCCGAGGTCCACGAGTTCTGTGCCCAGGCGCTTGAGCACCGCGGTGACCTGGACTACGACATCGACGGCGTGGTCGTAAAGGTCGACAGCTTCCAGCAGCAGCTCGACCTGGGCTTTACTGCCCGCGCACCGCGCTGGGCCATCGCCTTTAAGTTCCCGCCCGAGGAAAAGCAGACCGTCCTGCGCGAAATTCGCATCCAGGTGGGCCGCACCGGTGTGCTCACGCCAGTCGCCGAGTTCGACCCGGTGACGGTTGCCGGCTCCACCATCGCGCGCGCCACGCTGCACAACATCGACGAAATCCGTCGCAAAAACGTGCGCGAGGGCGACACTATCATCGTGCACAAGGCAGGCGACGTAATCCCCGAGGTCGTGGGCCCGGTGCTCGACAAGCGCCCGGTCGATTCGGTCGACTGGCACATGCCCGAGGTCTGCCCCGTGTGCGGCAGCCCCGTGGTCCACGAGGACGGTGAGGTCGCCTACCGCTGCGTCTCCATCGACTGCCCCGCGCAGCTCAAGGAGCGCCTGCTCCACTGGGTGAGCCGCGGCTGCATGGACGTTGACGGCCTGGGCGACGAGATCGTCGACAAGATGATCGCCGCCGGACTGATCCACGATGTCGCAGATTTCTACCAGCTCACGGTCGACGACATCGCAGGCCTGGACACGGGCCGCACCTATGCCAGCTCCAACAGTAAAAAGGGCGTCAAGAAGGGTGACCCCATTCCGGTGGGCCTCAAGACGGCCGAGAAAATCATCGCCGAGCTCAACAAGTCCAAGAGCCAGCCGCTCGGTCGCGTGCTGTTTGCCCTGGGCATCCGCCACGTGGGCAAGAGCGTGGGCGAGGTCATTGCCGAGCGATTCCTGTCGATTGACAAGCTCATCTTGGCGAGCGAAGAGGACATCGCCGAGTGCGAGGGCATCGGTCCCAAGATTGCGGCGAGCGTCAAGCAGTTCCTGGCCGTGCCCGAGAACCTTGCCGTGCTGGAGCGCCTGCGCCAGGCGGGCCTGTCGCTCGAGGTCGACTTGGGCGCCGCGCACGCGCAAGCCGCAGCCGACGCTGGCGTGGCGGGCGAGCTCGCCGACGCACAACCACTCGCAGGCCTGACCTTCGTGCTCACCGGCACGCTTGTCAACCGCACGCGCGACGAGGCGGGCGCGGCGCTCAAGGTGCTTGGCGCCAAGGTTTCGGGCAGCGTGTCGAAGAAGACGAGCTATCTGGTCGCCGGCCCCAAAGCGGGCTCCAAGCTCACCAAGGCCGAGCAGCTGGGCGTACCCGTGCTGGACGAGGACGCACTCGAGCAGATCTTGGCTACCGGTGAGGTGCCCCAGGCTTAGCGCATCGATAGCCTAATTGAAGAACCGCCCGGAAAGCATGATGCCTTTCGAGCGGTTCTTATTTGGACGGGGCAACGGGCACCGTGATCTGCGTCACGTAGGTTGTGGGGTCGTCGCTGATGATGTCGTCGATGAGGGCGATCTCGCGCGAGGGACCGGCGGGTGTCAGGTTGCGCTCGCGCATATAGCTGAGCAGCTGCTCATAGCGTGGGGCTGCTTGCCCGTGCGTGCCGCGAAAGCTAATGGTCAGGCAGCGCGCGGCGGGTCGCGTCTCGAGGTCGCCCACGTAATCATCGGTGTCATCGAGCAGCAAAAAGACCTCGTCGTAGCCATCAAAGTCGCCGGCGGCGAGGCGCTCGGCGCTAATCCCAACGCCCAAGTTGCCTAGAAAGACAAAGGTCTCGTGCTGGCCCTTCTGCAGCTGACGAATCTGCCACTCCAGCGCATAGGCGTCGGTAGGCTTGACGCGTTCGCGCAATACGGCGCAGCGAAGCTCGGGCGCATCGATTGTGCAAATGGTATCGAGCTCGGTGTTCAGGGCATCGTGAAGCAGGGCAAGCCGGTTGTCGATCTTGCGCGACACGCGCTCCAGCTCGCGGCGCTTGCGTTCGATGAGCTCCTGCTGCTGAGCCAGCTGCCGCTGCATGAGGTCCACATCGCGCGTGGTCACAAACTCACGGATTTGTGCGAGCGGCAAGTCGAGAACACGCAGGTGGCTGATGGTGTTGAGAGTGGAGAGCTGCCGCGATCCATAGTAGCGGTACCCACTCGCCGGATCGATGTGCGCCGGATCCAGCAAGCCCATCTGCTCGTAATGACGTAGCGTGCCCACGCTCAGGTTAAACAGGCGCGCAACCTCGCCAATGCGGAGCAGGCCCTCAGTATGTTCACTTGGCGTGTCGGTCACAGGACCGCTCCTTTCGGTAAAAAGCGGGGGAGAGGTGCCAGGCCCGCGTCGCCTCGCTACGCTACCAGTTTGTCAAAAGCTCCGCGCCGGTTGAGCACTGTAAACGCGACAACGCAAATGACCGCCGACAGAATTGACCCGCACGGCGAAGCGATGCCCATGGGAAACAGCGTGTCAGAATAGGCGTTCGACAGCAGCCACGCGCCCGGCACGCGAATGAGCGCCACGGCCAGCACGTTGTGCGCAAAGCCGATGTAGCTCTTGCCATATGCAGCGAAAAAGCCGCTAAAGCAAATGTGGATGCCGGCAAAAATCGCGTCGAAAATGTAGCTGTGCATATAGCCGGTACCGGCCGCGACCACCGCGGGGTCCTTGGCAAAAAAGCCAATAAACGCCGGTGCCACCAGCCACATCAGAACCGTGATCAGACAGCCGTACACCACCGAGATGGTCATGGCGTCCTTGAGCACCTGACGCGCGCGGTCGCCCTTGCCCGCGCCGGCGTTTTGCGCCGTGAGCGCGCTGACGGTGGCGCCCATGGAACTCGGCACAATGAACAAGAAGCTAATCATCTTTTCGACCAGGCCTACGGCGGCGGCATCGACGAGTCCTCGATGGTTGGCGATGACGGTGATGAACATAAACGCCACCTGGATGCAGCCGTCCTGCACGGCCACGGGCACGCCGATCTTAAGAATGCTGCCGAGCATCTCGGGCCGGGGACGCAGGTCGCTGCGCTTAACGTGGATGTTCGTGCGACGGCTCTTGAGCCACACGAGCGCGAGGGCAACGCTGGCCGTCTGCGCGGTCACCGTGCCGAGCGCCGCGCCCACAGGGCCTAGCCCCATGTGTCCGATAAACAGAAAGTCGAGCGCGATGTTGATGATGCATGCCACGCCAATCACGTACATGGGCGAGCGCGAATCGCCCAGGCCGCGAAAGATGGCCGAGAGGATGTTGTACGCGGCGATAAAGGGAATGCCCATAAAACAAATGCGCAGGTAGGTGGCGGTGCCTTCGACTGCCTCGGTCGGCGTGCCAATGAGTGACACGATCTGCGGGCACAGTGCGAGCAGGACAGCGGCCAGCACCACCGAGACACCCATAAAGAGCGTGATGGTGTTGCCGATGGCGGTCTCGGCGCGGTCGAAGCGGCGCGAGCCCACGGCGTGGCCGACGATGACCGTCGTTCCCATGGCCAGGCCCACGAGCGTCACGGTAATGATATAGAGCGTCTGCGCGCCATTGCCCACGGCGGTGATGCCGGCAGCGCCGCTAAACTGCCCCATCATGTACAGGTCGGCCATGCCGTAGAGCATCTGCAAAAAGTACGAGAGCATATAGGGCAGGGCAAAGACCGCGATGGTCTTGAGGACATTGCCGCGTGTGAGGTCGTGTTCCATGGGCAGGGCTTTCTGGCTGGGTTTGTTTACGTACCAGTGTAGTGAAAACCCTACAACGATTGTAGAGTCAAGGTTTGTGTTGGCGGTGGGGCGAAAAAGTCACGCATGCGTTCATTTCCAATTGAATACGGGCACGCGCCCTGCAAAGTACGATGCTTTGACCCCTCCGTGCCCCTCACCTCGCCTCAAACCATCACAACATTCGACGTTTTTCGCCAAAATCGGGAAAAGCATCGAATGTTGTGATGGTTTTTCTACCACTCGATCGGGTGGAATCGCTTTCTTGCGCGCGAAGGTGTGCGGACCCGTGGGCAGGGGAATAAGGTTGGTTATCCGACTCCATTGGAGGGCTCATGGACCTGCCGATCGTCCTGTCCCATAAGACTGCCTGGCTGTACCACAACGTGGCGCGCCCGCCCGAGCCGCTCTCGCGAGCAAGCAGCCTATACGATGAGGACTCGCTTGCTAACGAGGCGGAGCCGACTGCGGACCTGCCCAAATTGGGGCTCGATACCAAGGGGCTGAGGGCTTCAACGGCAGTTGGGATCGTTACCGACTATCTGGTTTCGCTCGGTATTCCACGAGAAGAACTCGATCATATCGACATGCTCGTCAACTTCGATTTTGAGCGCTCGACGCCAGCTGGATTTAGGTGCCACGTGTTTGGAGCGCCGATGCCTCCAGACCACCTTATCGAGGTGGCAGAGGGCCTTCTAGTGGTTGATGAGGCCATGTGCTTTGTCCAAGCGGGTTCGTGGATGAGTGAGCCCGAGCAGCTGGAATATGGCTACGAAATCTGTGCCCGATACCATTTGAATCATCTGTCGACAGGCGATTATATTGAGATGGGGCAGAGGTATACCGTTGCCGACTTGATTGCTTATTGTAATGAGAACCGATCTCGTCAGGGGGCTATACGCGCGGCCGCCGTGCTCAAGCGCGTGCACGATGGCGCACGGTCGCCCATGGAGACGGCCGCCGCAATCATGGTCGTAGCAAAACGTTCTCAGGGAGGGCTGGGATACGCCAAGATCGAGCTCAACCATCGGGTCGATGTTCCCAACGAGTTCAAGTATCTCGCAAAGGCCGGGTATTTCGAAATCGACGTATATGCGCCTGCGAGCGGTACGGGGATTGAATACAACGGCTCGGACCATCTTGATAAACAGCGCAGCGCGTCGGATGCGGAGCGTATGACCGTGCTGAGCGCGCTGGGCTTTAGAATGATCGTCCTCACCGGGACTCAGTTTGCCCATCAGCTGCAATTGCACCGGGCGATGAACGCCATCGCACTTGCGATGGGCCTTAAGTGCGACCGAAGCGAAGCGTTCCAGAAACGGCAGAACGATCTGCGAGAATTCGTGATTCGGCACTGGGACGGCGGCCTTTAGGGGCGTTCCGGCCTTTCTACGGGGCGCCATGGGCAGGCAAACCATCACAACATTCGACGTTTTTCGCCAAAATCGGGAAAAGCATCGAATGTTGTGATGGTTTGTGTGTTGAGGATGGGCTTGGGAAGCCGGTCTTGCTCGCAAAGGCCTTTCGTGTCGTACGCATGTCGACCCATTCTTCCCGTGCGGTACTATATTCCCCGAAGAATAAAGGCCAGCGCGAGGGGAGGGCTGCGTATCCTTTATGTTTGAGCAAAAAGGGGTCATCGTGGTAGAGCGGGAAGGCCAGGATGAAGACAAGGTGATGGAGGACGCGCTGGAAGCCGGAGCCGCGGATTTCCAGGCTGACGACGATGTGTTTGAAATCTATACCGAACCGGAAGATTTCAGCGGGGTCCGGGAGGATCTTCAGGCGAAAGGATACACATTTGTGAGCGCGGATGTGGAGATGGTTCCCAGTACGTATGTGAAGCTGACTGATGAGGAGAGCATCACAAGAATGCAGCGCCTGATGGATGCGCTGGAGGATAACGACGATGTTCAGAATATCTGGCACAACTGGGAGGCCCCAGAATCCGACGACGAGGATTGATAAGTAATGGTAGATCTTCATACTCTTTGCATGGGCTGTATGGGCAATAACGAGGGGCGTGATGTATGCCCGCACTGCGGCTATGAGGAAGCTATGCCCCCTCAGCCG
>CABTAA010000035.1 GCA_902482615.1 uncultured Collinsella sp. | reverse complement strand
CCGTGGTGGCGTCGAGGTGCGGAAACGTCGTGGCAGGCGCCGGGTCGGTCAGGTCGTCGGCGGGGACGTAGACAGCCTGGACGGAGGTAATGGAGCCCGTCTTGGTCGAGGTAATGCGCTCCTGGAGGTCGCCCATCTCGGTTGCCAGCGTGGGCTGGTAACCAACGGCGGACGGCATACGGCCCAGCAGTGCGGAAACCTCGGAACCCGCCTGGGAGAAGCGGAAGATGTTGTCGATGAACAGCAGAACGTCCTGGCCGCGATCGCGGAAGTACTCAGCGGTGGTAAGGCCGGCCAGACCGATGCGCAGACGCGCTCCGGGCGGCTCGTTCATCTGACCATAGACCAAGCAGGTCTTGTCGATAACGCCAGACTCGCTCATCTCGAGGAACAGGTCGGTGCCCTCGCGGGTACGCTCGCCGACGCCGGTGAACACCGAGGTGCCGCCGTGCTCCTGGGCGAGGTTGTTGATGAGCTCCTGGATCAGAACGGTCTTGCCGACGCCGGCGCCGCCGAACAGACCTGTCTTGCCGCCGCGGATGTAGGGCTCGAGCAGGTCGACGGCCTTGATGCCGGTCTCGAAGATCTCGGTCTTGGTGGTGAGCTCGTCGAAACGGGGCGCTGCATGGTGGATGGGGTAGAACTCCTCCACCTCGGGCATGGGCTTGCCGTCGACGGGCTTGCCCATGACGTTCCAAATGCGGCCGAGCGTCTTGGGACCAACGGGCATCTTCATGGGCTCACCGGTATCGGTGGCGATGAGGCCGCGCTGCAGGCCGTCGGTCGAGGACATGGCGACCGTGCGGACGACGCCGCCCGGAAGCTGGCTCTCGACCTCGAGGATCGTGCTCAGATGACCGATCGGGGTCTCGGCCTCGACCGTGAGCGCGTTGTAGATCGGGGGCACCGCGCCGTCAAACTTGACGTCGACGACAGGGCCGATGATTCGCACGATGCGACCATCACCGGCAGTCGTCTTCTTGGTGGCTTCCTCGACCGCAAGCTTTACGGTGTTATTAGCCATTACTGTTCCTCCAATGCTGAGGCTCCGCCGACGATCTCGTTAATCTCGGTCGTGATCGAAGCCTGGCGCACGCGACTATACGTGCGGGTAAGGGTCGAGATGATCGCGGTGGCGTTTTCCGTCGCGGAGTGCATGGCCTTGCGGCGTGCACCCTGCTCGGCAGCCGCCGAATCGATCAGGGCCTGGTAGATGACCGTCAGGATATAAGACGGCACAAGCTTGCCGAGAACATGCTCGGGAGAGGGCACGAACTCGAACGTGGACGAGATGCGCTTAGGGGCGTCGGTCTCGTTCTTACGCGGACCGTGGGCCATAGCGATCATCTCGGGGTCGAGCGGCAACAGATGCTCGACGCGAAGCTCCTGATCCACGCGGTTCTTGGCGTGGTGGTAGACAAGCTCGACACGGTCAAGCTCACCGGCACGATACGCATCGCAGATATGAGAGGAGATCATGCGGGCCTGATTGAAATCGGGCTCAGAGGAGTTGCCCTCAAAGTGCATGACAACGTTTGCGCGGTCACGGAAATACGTGGCCGGCTTACGCCCGCACGCGATGATCTCGCATTCGATGCCGTCGTTCGCCCAAGAAGCGGCGAGCTTTTCGGCCGTGCGCTCCACCGTCGTATTGAAACCGCCGGCAAGGCCGCGGTCCGAGGCAATAACGACAATCAGGCCATGCTTGACGCTCTCATGCTTCTGCAGCATGGAATCGGTGCCCGAACAGGAGGCGTCGCCGGCGACCGTCAACATGACGTCGGTCAGCGCCTCCTTATAGGGCTCGGCCTGCTTGGAGCGATCGAGGGCACGACGAATCTTGGCCGTAGAGACCATCTCCATCGTGCGCGTGATCTGCTTGGTCGTGGTAACCGAGGAGATTCGCTTCTTAATGTCGCGAAGGTTGGCCATGGGGCTTAGTTCTCCTCTGATCCAGAAACATCCGAATGGTGCTTGGCCATGAACTGCTGCTTGAAGTCGCCGATGACGCGCAAGAGCTCAGCCTTGGTGTCATCATCGATCTTCTTGGCGCGAACCTTGTCGAGCAGCGAACCAAAGCCATTGTCCATGTACTCGATGAGCTCGGCACGGAAAGGCAGCACGTCGGCAATCTCCAGGTCATCCAGGAAGCCCTCGTTGCCAGCGAACAGCGTAACGATCTGCTCGCCAACCTCAAACGGCTTGTAACGCGGCTGCTTCAGGAGCTCGGTCATGCGAGCACCGTGGGTCAGCTGCTTCTGAGTAGCCTCGTCGAGGTCGGAGCCGAACTGCGTAAAGCCAGCGAGCTCCTGATAGGAAGCGAGGTCCAGACGGAGGTTGCCGGCGACCTGCTTCATGGCCTTGGTCTGGGCATCGCCACCGACGCGGGACACGGAGATACCCACGTCGACTGCCGGGCGCTGACCCTGGAAGAAGAGCTCGGACTGCAGGTAGATCTGACCATCGGTAATGGAAATGACGTTGGTCGGAATGTAGGCCGAGACGTCGCCGTCCTGGGTCTCGATGATCGGCAGTGCCGTCATGGAGCCGTAACCGTTCTTCTTGGACATCTTGACGGCACGCTCGAGCAGACGAGAGTGCAGGTAGAAGATGTCGCCAGGATAGGCCTCGCGTCCGGGCGGACGATGCAGCGTCAGCGACATCTGACGGTAGGCCACAGCCTGCTTGGACAGGTCATCGTAGATGACGAGCACGTGGCCGCCGGGGTTGGTCTCGCTGGCGGGCTTCCCGTCCTCGCCGTTGTACATAAAGAACTCGCCAATAGCGGCACCGGCCATAGGCGCGATGTACTGCATAGGGGCGGAATCGGCAGCGGTGGCCGAAACGATGATGGTGTAGTCGAGCGCACCGTGCTGAGCGAGGGTCTCGCGGATGTTGGCAACCGTGGAGGCCTTCTGGCCGATGGCGACATAGATGCAGACCATGCCCTTGCCGCGCTGGTTGAGGATAGCGTCGATGGCGATGGCGGTCTTACCGGTCTTACGGTCACCGATGATGAGCTCACGCTGACCGCGGCCAATAGGCACCATGGAGTCGATAGCGAGCAGACCGGTCTGAACCGGCTCGCACACCGGGGTACGATCGATGACGCCGGGAGCCTTGAACTCGATGGGGCGACGGTGCGTAGCGACGATGTCGCCCAGGCCGTCGATGGGCTGGCCGAGCGGATTGACGACGCGGCCGAGCATGGCACGGCTCACGGGGATATCCATAACGCGGCCAGTGGTGCGGCACTCGTCGCCTTCCTTGATGGAGTCGACGGCACCGAACAGAACGGCGCCGACCTCGTCACGGTCAAGGTTCTGGGCAAGGCCGAAGACGGTCTCACCGGTATCGGAGCTCTTGAACTCCAGAAGCTCGCCTGCCATGGCGCTCTTGAGGCCGGAAACGCGCGCGATGCCGTCGCCTACCTCGTCGACCGTTGAAACCTCATGCGTATCGACCGTCGCGGAGAGGCTCGTGAGCTGCTCCTGCAGTTTCTTGGCGATATCCTGGGCATTGAGGGTTTCGGACATTAGGCTTCACCTCCGTACGAATTAGCAGAGTTTGCGAGGGTCTCCTGCGCGATGCGCAGCTGCGTCTTGACGGAAATGTCACGACGCTCGCCGCGGGCCTCGAGCACCAGGCCGCCCACGATAGACGGGTCGACCTGCTCGATAAGGAATACCTTGCGGCCGAAGTCCTGCTCGCATTTCTTAGTGATGGTTTGACGCAGCTCGTCGTCGAGCGGGATCGCCGTGGTGACGGTCACGCCCACTACATCCTCGTCTTCCTCGGCAACATACTTAAAGGCAGCTGCCACCTTGGGAAGAAGGTCGAGCTGGTCGCGCTTGGACATGGTGTCGAGCACGGCGATGATCTCGGGGCTGGCAGAAGCCAAGCGCTCGATCATCTCGAGGTCCTCGAACACATGGTTCTCAGCCTTGGCGGCTTCCAAAAGGGAACGCGCGTAGGTCTCGAGCACCTTGTCCTGATAGCGGCTAGTCGGCATTCAGGCTACCTGCTTCCTGGATGTAGCGCTCGATGAGCTTCTTCTGCTCGGCATCGTCCTCGAGTGCCTCGCCCACGATCTTGGTGGCGACGGCAACGGACAGGTCGGCGATGGAGCTCGCGGCACCGGCGTAGATGGACTTGCGCTCGTCCTCGACGGTCGTATGGGCCTTGGCGATGATCTCCTCGGCCTCCTTGTGAGCAGCCTCGATGATACGGGCACGCTCGGACTCGGCGTCCTTACGGGCCTCGAGAACGATGTCGGCAGCCTGACGACGGGCGTCGGTGACGATCGAGTCGGACTCAGCGCGCTTGGCGATAGCCTCCTGCTTGGTCTTCTCGGCCTCGTCGAGGCTCTCCTCGATCTTCTTGCCGCGCTCCTCCATGGTTTTCATGATGCCCGGCAGGGCGACCTTGGCCAGCACGATCCAGATAATCAGGAAGGCGATAAGCGCCGGGATGAACTCCGCCATCTTAGGGATGAGGATGTCCGCACCGGCGGCGCCGTCCTCGGCGAACGCGGAAACCGGCATGAGCAGCGCGGCCGCGGACGCGGAGAGTGCGATCGCGCTCTTCTGGGATGAAAGATTCATACTTGACGCTCCGTGCTATTTAACGATCAGCGCGACAACGAAGCCGATCAGAGCCAGAGCCTCGCCGAAAGCGGAGCCCATGATGAAGACGGTGAACACGCGGCCCTGGACCTCAGGCTGACGGGCCATAGCACCCGTAGCACCCAGAGCAGACAGGCCGATAGCAAGACCAGCGCCGATAACACCGAGACCGTAACCGATAACTCCCACGATTCCTCCTTTGTCGTGCGTGTCTTATTTCACGCAGGATAACCTTTTTATAACTGCCGGGCTCCATGGGTACGGGCACCGGCGGTTTAACGAATTGCCTTACCTTTAAGGCGCGAACGGAAGACTACTCCTCCTCCGCGACCTCCTCTGCCTCGGAGACATACACGGCGGTAAGGACCGTGAAGACGTAAGCCTGGATGGCGCCGACCACAAGCTCGATCGCATAGATCAGGATGAGGATGGCAAGCCAGGCCAGCGAAGGCAGGGCGCCGACGGCGTGGGCCGCGGAAACCTGCTGAAGCAGCGGCTGCATGAACATGCTCGCCATGATGGCGAACGAGCCCATGACCACGTGTCCTGCGAACATGTTGCAGAACAGACGGACGGCAAGCGTGATGAGGCGCAGGAAGGTCGAGAAAAGCTCGACGACCCACACGAGCACGTTCATCGGGAAGCTCACGCCCTGCGGGGCGAGGCTCTTGATGTAGCCGATCACGCCGTGAGCCTTGCATCCGTAGTAGATGAAGTACACGAAGGCGAAAATGGCGAGTGCGGCGGTGGAGCCGATTGCGCCGGTGCCGGGCTTCATTCCCGGGATCAGGCCGATCATGTTATTGATCAGGATGAACAGGAAAAGCGAGCACAGGAACGGGAAGTGCTTCTTCCAGTTCTCACCCACGACACCCTTGCCGATATCGTTCTCGACGTACTCGATGATGTACTCGAAACCGTTGACGAAGAAGCCCTTGGGAACCAGGGTCTGCTTCTTCTTGAACACGGCCAGGACGATCAGGAGCACGATCGTGGAGACGATCAGCCAAAACGAGTACTGCGTGATGCCGCAGCTCAGATCGCCCACGACAGGGGTGGAGCTGAACTCGCTGACCAGATGATTAATCTCATCAGGCAGCTTTTCAAAAATTTCCACGACTTACCTTTCGACCTCATGAGGATCTCGCAGCGCCTTGGCGACGCGAACCGCGCAGGCGGCCATAAAGGCCACGAAGCCGATCGCCTCGCCCAGGAGGAACATGCGAAATGCCTCTCCGAACAACACAAACACAACCAAGGTAAAGACAAGCAACGCGATTGCCGAGACCGCGAGACTCACCATACCCTTGAGCATGTCCGCATTCTGCTTATCGTCAAGAACCGGCTTGAGCGTAAAGACAAAGGGAAGGAAGGCAATCGCGCCCGCGATGGCACCTGCAACGATAGCGAGCAGATCGGCTATCTGAAACACTGGCGTCCTCACTTTCCTTTTTTATCGCCTCACAGGACAGTTCCCGCCAAACATTGGTGACTATTGTACGAGCCAATCGCTAAAGTACAACCGAAAAAGCATCGGTTAATACGCACCTGTTCGTTTTCTTAAGACCTTCTTTATGCCGCAGGTACGGTAATACGTTTTTCTCGAACCCTGCAAGGCAAAACGTCCGTTAACAGGAGTGCGCGCGGTCGTCTTTTGTTCGACCGCGCGCACCATTTCTTCGTATTTTCGACGTTAGCCGGTATGGCCCAGAGATTACAGCGTGCCGTAGATGCGGTCGCCGGCGTCGCCCAGGCCGGGAACGATGTAGGCAGCTTCGTTGAGATGGTCGTCGATGGCGCAGGTATAGATATGCACATCGGGGTCCTTCTCAGTCAGCGACTTGAGGCCCTCGGGGGCCGCGACGATGCAC
This sequence comes from uncultured Collinsella sp., assembly GCA_902482615.1. Taxonomy (GTDB): domain Bacteria; phylum Actinomycetota; class Coriobacteriia; order Coriobacteriales; family Coriobacteriaceae; genus Collinsella. The sequence continues at coordinate 4,605 of CABTAA010000035.1, read as the reverse complement.
AGCATGCGGATGTCCTTGACACCGCGCTCGCGCAGGTAGCTGATGGCCATCTCGGCCGAACCGCCCGTGGCGAGCATGGGGTCGACGACCAGGCAGATGCGCTGGTCGATATCCTTGGGCATCTTGCAGTAATACTCGTGCGGCTCGTGGGTGACCTCGTCGCGCTCCATGCCGATGTGGCCCACGCGAGCGGAGGGCACCAGGTCGAGGATGCCGTCGACCATGCCAAGGCCCGCACGCAGGATGGGCACGATGGCGAGTTTCTTGCCGGCGAGCTGTTTGAACGTGGCGGTAGTGATGGGGGTCTCGACTTCGACGTCTTCCATGGGCAGGTCGCGCATGGCCTCGTAGCCGTCAAAAAGTGCGAGCTCGCGCACAAGCTGGCGGAACTGGTTGGTGCCGGTGTTTTTGTCGCGCAGGATCGACAGCTTGTGCTGGACGAGCGGGTGGTCGACAAGCGTCACACGGGACGCGTCGTAGGTGACGGTCATGGGTTGATTGCCCCTTTCGTTGCGGCCGCAAAACGACCTTGCTGACAAGGCGCGAAGCAATGTTGCCGCCGCACGCCATGCATTAGTTTAGCGGTTTGTTATATCGAGCAGCCCATCACAGCCCTACTGTGCGGTGCTGAGCGAGCGCCTGACTGCATCACGCCAGCCCGCAAGGTTTTGCTCGCGGCGCTCGGCGGACATGTGGGGAAGGAAGGTCCTAACGATCTGGGCATTTTGCTCCAGTTCTTCCAGGTCTTCCCAATAGCCGACGGCAAGACCCGCCAAGTACGCGGCACCGATTGCCGTGGTCTCCACCGTCTCGCATTGCAGCACGGGGATATCCAGCAGGTCGGCCTGGAATTGCATGATGAACTCGTTGCGTGAGGCGCCGCCATCGACGGACAGGCGCTCAATCGAAAGTCCCACGTCCTGCTCCATGGCGCGCAGCACGTCATAACTCTGGTAGGCCATGGACTCGCAGGCCGCACGCACAATGGTCGCGCGACTCGAGGCACCGGTCAGGCCGCACACGATACCGCGGGCACGCGGGTCCCACCAGGGAGCGCCCAGGCCAGCGAAGGCGGGGACGAAGTAGCAGCCCTCGTTGTCGTTGATCGAAGCGGCGAGTTGCGCGGACTCGCTCACACTCGAGATGATGCCCATGTTGTTGCGCAGCCAGTTCATGGTTGAGCCGGCGGCAAAGATAGAACCCTCAAGCGCATAGCTGATCTTGCCGTCCGCGGCGATACCGATCGTGGAGACCAGACCGTTCTTGGATTCGACGACCTCGTCGCCGGTGTTCATGAGCATAAAGCAACCCGTGCCATAGGTGTTTTTGGTCTGGCCGGGATGGAAGCAGCAGTGGCCGAACAGCGACGCCTGCTGATCGCCCGCCACGCCCATGATGGGCGGCATGTTGGTCATGATGTCGCTCGCGACGCAGCCGTAGTCGCCCGAGCTCCAACGAACCTCGGGCATCATGGAACGTGGAACGTCAAAGAGCGCCAGCAGGTCGTCGTCCCAATCGAGCGTATGGATATTAAAGAGCGCCGTGCGGCTGGCATTGGTGTAGTCGGTGGCAAAGACCTGACTGCCGGTGAGGTTGTAGATGAGCCAGGTGTCGATGGTGCCGAACATGAGGTCGCCCGCCGCCGCGCTCTCACGCGCACCGTCGACGTTGTCGAGGATCCACTGCACCTTGGAAGCCGAGAAATACGGATCGAGCGTGAGTCCCGTGCGGGAGCGCACCAGCTCTTCTGCGCCCCGCTCGACCAGCTCGTCGATCAGAGGTGCGGTGCGACGGCATTGCCACACGATGGCGTTATAGATGGGTTGGCCGCTTATGCGGTCCCACACCACCGTGGTCTCGCGCTGGTTGGAGATACCGATGGCGGCGATGCGATCAGAATGGATGCCGCTCTTAAACTGGACCTCCATCATCACGCCGATCTGGCTGGCAAGCACCTCCATGGGGTCTTGCTCTATCCAACCGGGACGCGGGAAGCTGGTTTTGACGCTACGACGTGCCTGCGCGACGATGCAGCCGTACTCGTCGACGATGGTCGCAAGTACCGAGGTGGTGCCGCAGTCGAGCGCCATGATGTAGGAACCGCCAAAGTTAAACGAGGCATCTTCCATGCCCAGGCTGCCCAGATTCAACGACATCGCTTACACCTTTCTATTGCATCGGGTCGGACAGGACCCGTTCGATCTCTGATGCGGGAAGTGCGCCTTGGCGCAGGATCTGGAGCCCGCCGTGCTGGAACGACACGATGGTCGAGGCGTCGCGACACGGGGTCTCGCCGGCGTCGACGGCAACATCGACCCCCTCCAGGATGCGACCTTCGACGGCGGCAAAGCTTGCCGGCGAGGGCGCGCCGTGTGTGTTGGCGCTCGTACAGGCAAGGGGACTGCCACAGGCGCGGATGAGCGCTTGGACCACAGGCGAGGCCGACGCGCGAAGAGCCACCGTGTCGTCGGCGGCACGCATAAAGGTCGGCACGCAGGGGGCCGCCTTGACCACGATAGTCAGGGCTCCCGGCCAGCATCGTCGCGCGAGTACGCGAGCCTCTTCGGGGATATCCACGCCATAGCGGTCGAGTGCTTCGGCATTATCAACCAGCCAGGCGACCGTTTGGGTAAGCTTGCGCTGCTTGAGGGTAAAGATGCGGCGGTAGACGGTACCGAGCGCAGGGACCGCGGCGCCATTGACGACAGCCTGCGGATCGCGCGGCCACGATGGAAATTCGCTTGTATCTTGGGGCACGGCGTCCGAGAAGGCGTTGACTGCCACGGCGACACCGTAGACGGTCTCGGTCGGGATCAAGGCCAGGCCGCCGCGGCCGAGCACCTCGGCCGTGCGCTCGACGGCGAGCCGATGCGGCTCGCGCGTTCCCTCGTATACCCGATAGACCGTCTGCATGTGTATGCCAGCCCCTTACGCTCTGGTGAAAGTTTGTTTACTGAGGGGCATTCTCGCACGAAACAATCAGCCTATTTGCCCAGAGCGCATGTTGGTTTGGTGAGCGGCTCTAGTAGTCGGTGAAAGTGAGGGGGTTAATTGAAGATTTTTAGCGCGCAAGCGTAACGGTACGATCGGGAAACTCGATGCTTGCAACCAGTTTTCCGCCGAGGCTCTCTGCGTACCTGCTCAGCGTGTCGAGCCTCATCGAACCCAACTCCCCACGCTCGAGCTCGGATACACGTTTTTGAGAAACGCCCATCGACTGGGCGACCGACGCCTGTGTTAGATCTTTTAACCTGCGAATCTGAGCAAGCTTATAGGCTTCGATACGATCGCGAGTCCTCTCCTGCTCGGCGGTAATGGAGTCGCGTGTTATCCCGCGAGATTCCATATACTCATGCAGTTCCATCTCGATCGAGCCTCCTTACGTGGCGACGGTATATTTGCTCGGCCCTTGGAATGTTGATCGCATACCAACCGTTCCATTTTGCCCTTGACGATCCCGCTCGCGACTTATCACCCGCCAATAGCAATACCGCCTGGCGCTTGGGGTCAAAGGCGAAGAGGATGCGAATCACCTGCCCACCACACGACGTCACTCTCAGCTCCTTTAAATGATGAAGCTTCGAGCCCTTTACGCGGTCAACCAGCGGACGACCAAGGCTGGGACCTTCCTTCTCGAGCACCAAAAGGTCTGCATAAATCTGCTTCAGCGTAGCTTCATCCTGCTCATCAAGCCAAGGTTCAATGTAATCAAGCACGATACGGTACCGATGCAGCTGATTTGACATACCTTTCTCCTTCTATAGTAGAAGTTTTACGGTATATTGCAAGGACAAACTTGCGCAAATGTCTATTTATTCAGCTTAAATACGCTGTTTGGGCTCGGTGACGATGGCTCGGACGATGCGGGGGCGATCGGTGAGGTCGTGGACGATACGCACGTCCGAAAGGCCTGCCTGGCGACAGAGCTCGGCCGCGGCATCGAGGGCACCCTCGTAGAGCTCGCAGGCAAACAGGCCGCCGGCGCGCAACATGTAAGGCGCCGCATTGAGCAGGCGGCGGAAGATATCGAGGCCGTCGGCGCCGCCCTCGAGCGCCAGGTCGGGCTCAAAGTCCTTGACCTCGTGCGGCAGCGAACGCATGACGCCGGTCGGGATGTAAGGTGGGTTGGAGACGAGCACGTCGAAGGTGCCCCACTCTTCGCGGGGAATGGAACTCACCAGGTTGGTGAGGCTAAAGGCAACCTCATCTGCCGTGAGGCCGAGGGCGTCGCGGTTTTTGGTGGCCAGATCGATGGCGCGCGGCTCGATATCGGTGGCGGTGCAGGTAACGTGGCCGCGGCGCTCCCAGGCAAGGGAGAGCGAAATGCAGCCCGTGCCGCAGCCGACCTCGAGAACGCGGGCAGTGCAGGGCGCGGCTGAGGCAGGCGCAGCGGCATCCTGAGCTGAAGCCGTCTCCTGGCCGGCACCCTCGATGGCGATGCCGTATTCGTCGAGCTCGGGCTCGGCGGCTTCGATGAGGCGGAGGGCGTCTTCGTGCCGGCGGATGACGGAGGAGCCGCCGCGGGCGCCCTCGAGCGCGCACAGCTCCGGGAAAAACCGCGCCGGGAACAGGCAGGGGTTGCCGCGATGGCCGTTGTGGGCCGCG
>CABTAA010000034.1 GCA_902482615.1 uncultured Collinsella sp. | reverse complement strand
GCGAGCGCCCACGGGGGCTCCGTCTCGCTCGCCAACAGCCCCTCGGGCGGCGCGGTGGCCACCATCGCGGTCCCCCTGTGCGGGGCCTGACGACTCAGGCCCTCACACCGGCGTGGCTCGCAACCAAACGCTTCCATCTTGAAACACGGGGAGTAAATCGCGAAATCGCAGGTGAAAGGGAGTAAAACGGCAAAGAAAAAGCCTCCATCCCAACCTGGGAACGGAGGCTCGGTTACCGTATTTACTCACCAATGTCGCTGGCGGCTTTGCCGTGACTCTCGTACGAAACAAAACTCAGCGTCACAGTGCGGCACCCAAAAGTGCAGGTCAGAACCCTGTCAGCCTACTCCCACTCAATCGTCGCGGGCGGCTTGGACGTGATGTCGTAGCACACGCGGTTGGCGCCGGGAACCTCGGCCACGATGCGGCCGGAGATGCGGGCCAGGACATCGTAGGGCAGCTTGGCCCAGTCGGCGGTCATGGCATCGCTGGACTCGACGGCACGCAGGATGATCGGGCGCTGATAGGTACGCTCGTCGCCCATAACGCCCACAGACTTAATGTCGGGCAGGACCGCGAAATACTGCCAGCAGCTGTGCTCGGAGTTGCGCTCGCCGGTCTGCTCAAACAGACGCTGGTTGTAGGCGTCGAGCTCCTCGCGCACGATAGCATCGGCGTTCTTGAGGATCTCGAGCTTCTCCTTGTCAACCGCGCCGATGATGCGGATGGCCAGACCCGGACCCGGGAAAGGCTGGCGGAACACGATGTGACCCGGCAGGCCGAGCGCCAGACCAAGTGCACGGACCTCGTCCTTAAAGAAGTGGTCGAGCGGCTCAATGAGGTCGAAGTGCACGCCCTCGGGGAACGGGATCAGGTTGTGGTGGCTCTTGATGGTGGCCGTCTTGCCGCCCGTCTTGCGAGCGCCGGACTCGATGATGTCGGGGTAGATGGTGCCCTGAGCCAGGTACTTGACCGGCTTGCCATCGGTCTCAAGCTGCTGCGCCACGGCGAAGAACTCTTTCCAGAACTGCGTACCGATGATGCGGCGCTTTTCCTCGGGCTCGGTCACGCCGGCCAGAAGCTCGGCATAACGGTCCTCGGCGTGAACATGGATAAAGTCGACGTCAAACTGCTTGGTGAAGACCTCCTCCACCTGCTCGGGCTCGCCCTTGCGCAGCAGACCGTGGTTGATGAACACGCAGGTCATCTGCTTGCCTACGGCGCGGGCGCCCAGCGCAGCCACGACGGAGGAGTCGACGCCGCCGGACAGGGCCAGAATCACGCGGTCGTCGCCGACCTTCTCGCGAAACTCGGCCGTCATGGTCTCGACCAGGTTGTCCATGCTCCAGTTGGGCTCCAGGCCGCAGATCTCAAACAGGAAGTTGCTCAGCAGCTGCTGACCGTACTCGGAGTGCTTGACTTCGGGGTGGAACTGCGTGGTGAAGATTTTGCGCTCGACGCACTCCATGGCGGCAACCGGGCACACGTCGGTGCTGGCGGTAACGGTAAAGCCCTCGGGCACCTCGGACACGGCGTCGCGATGGCTCATCCACACGGTCTGCTCCATGGGCGTGGAGTTAAAGAGCTTGGCGCCGGCCGTGCGCGTGATGGTGGCGCGGCCGTACTCGCCCACCTCGGAGTGACCGACCTTGCCTCCGAGCGTCACGGCCGTGATCTGATGGCCGTAGCAGAAGCCCAGGACGGGAAGGCCCAGGTCAAAGATGGCAGGATCGATAGACGGAGCGTCCTCGGCGTACACGGAAGCCGGACCGCCGGAAAGGATGAGCGCAGAGGCGTTCATCTCGCGAATCTCGTCGGCCGAGATGTCGCAGGGGACAATCTCGGAATACACGTTGAGGTCGCGGACGCGACGGGCAATGAGCTGACCGTACTGCGCACCAAAGTCGAGTACGAGGACCTTTGCGGAAGCCTTTTGATCCATGGTTCCCCCTCTTGTTGGCGGGGAGCCGGTGCCCACCCGCGTGAATGAATGAAAATAACCTCCATAGTGTACACGTTATATGGGGTTTCTCGTCCCTCGCAGCCATCAGCGCACGGCAAACGCACGACCTGGGCCCCTATTTGACGGCAATTGAAGTGTTACCAGACGTTACAGATGATGTAATACGTTTGAACATTGAACGCTCTGTGCCACAATACTGCCGAACGACTCCGCCTCTGCGGCGGCAAATACGATAGGAATAACAGCATGAAGCGCATCCTTCTCATCGCCACGGGCGGCACCATCGCATCGACCGAGGACGGCAACGGCCTCTCCCCCGCCCTGACCGGTGAGGAGCTCGCCCAGAGCGTCCCCGAGATCTCGGGCCTCTGCGAGCTCGACGTGGTGCAGCCCATGAACATCGACAGCACCAATATGCGCCCGAGCGACTGGATGCGCATCCGCGATGTCATCGTCGAGGGTTATGCCGACCACGACGGCTTCGTGATTCTGCACGGCACCGACACCATGAGCTACACCGCAGCAGCACTTTCCTATCTGATTCAGGACAGCCCCAAGCCCATCGTACTCACCGGCTCGCAAAAGCCCATGGGCAACCCTTTTACTGATGCCAAACTCAACCTGTACCAGAGCCTGCTCTATGCGCTCGACGAGCATTCGCACGACGTCTCGATCGTGTTCGGCGGCGTCGCCATTGCCGGCACGCGCGCCCGCAAGCAGCGCACCATGAGCTTTAACGCGTTCATTAGCGTCAACTATCCGCCCATTGCCTACATCCGCAACGACCGCATTGTGCGCAACGGGCTCCACGGCACTCATCAGGGCGAAAACCCGGTGCGTTTCTACGACAGCATCGACCCGCGCGTGTTTGTCCTTAAGCTTACGCCCGGCGTGAACCCGGGTATCCTGGACGCCCTAGCCGATAGCTACGATGCTGTAATTCTTGAGATCTTTGGCATTGGCGGTATTCCCGAGTTTGGCGAGTCCGGCGAGTCATTCCAGGAGGCAATTTTCCGCTGGGTCGATTCGGGTCGCACCGTCGTTATGACCACGCAGGTCCCCGAAGAGGGCCTCGATCTGGGCGTTTATGAGGTCGGCCGTGCTTACGCCGATCATCCGGGCATTCTGCGCGGCGACGACATGACCACCGAGACGCTCGTGGCCAAGACCATGTGGGCACTCGGCCAGTCACGCGATGCCGCCGAGATCCAGCGCCTGTTCTACAGCCAAGTCAACCACGACCGCATCCCGATGGCGTAATCCCTAAGGCAGCTCCACTTATCGCAGCCTTAAACGACAGGTGGTCCCCCTCGGGCCGTGCAAAAATCGGAGTATTCTGCAATTTCTCCTCCGGACGCATAGAATCGGCCGATTATTAGACGAACTTTTAGGACGAAGGGTCCGTTTAGTAAATATTTATTCCTCATTTTTATTTAGCGTGTGGATTATCTACTGTCAAAAAGGCAAAGCCAGCCGCTCGAGCTACCATCTACGGCCGAACTGGTGCTGAATACTCGCGATTTTGCACATCGCAACCAGGGGGACCCGCCCAAAGAGCGTCAAATACAGCGAGGGAACGCCCTATTCGATACCCTCGAGAAGTTCTGACACCGTCATGCCGAGTGCGGGCGCGATCTTAAATAGAACCTTGAGCGTGAAATTTGCCGTCCCATCTTCGATTCGGTCGAGGTAGGGTCGGCTGATTCCTGTCGCCACACAAAAATCAACCTTGGAGATACCAAGGTCCCTGCGTGTCTCTTCGACCCGCCTGCCAAGAATCTGTTTCGCACGTTCGTCCATGCAGCCGAGTTTGAAATGGAGCCGAACATAAACGTAAACTATAGTTTACGTTTTGCCGAATACACAGGAGTTTTCTATGTCGGGTTCTTCGGTCCGCATGTACCGAGCCACGCTTCGCACAAACAGCGCGCCGCCCAAGCTCGTCGTCGTTGAATCAGAATGCCTTTCGCCCGATGAGCGCACAGCATTTGCATTGCTATCAAGTCGCGTCGCCGCCGTTCTGGTCCCTTGCCCGGCGCAAGGTGAACTTGCTATCCAATGCCAGGCGCACAGCTGCTCGCTCAATCAGGCTGCCGTGATCGCAACCAGCCAACGCGGTCTGCCCCTTCTCCTGGAAGCCGGTATCGCACTCGCCCTTCGCGGCGCCGGACACGAAAACGAGGCCGCCGCCGACATGGTCTTTAAACCACGATCGAGCGGCGGCCTCGCAGCAGCTATCGAATATGTGTGCAGACTCGTTGCCTAAAAGGACAAGCTAGAAACCAAAGCCAAAGCCCGTTCCGGTAATCGCCGAGTACATAAAGTAAACGTTGATCACGTTGAGGAACACACCCGTGATGCAACCGTTGCGCAGGTAGCGTTCGCACACGATGCGCGCCATGGCGGCGGAGTCATCATTGTTTTTAGCTTGACGTCCCGCCGTAAAGTATGTCGCCACGCTCAGCAGCAGGTTGAGCACCGGCAGCGCCAGCAACTCGTAGCTCTTGCCCCAGCGCGTCACCTCGCCGGCGGCGTTAAACTTCGTTGCCACCTCGGGACCAATGTTGGGGATAACGCACGCTGCGACCACCAGCGGAATCACCGCAAGTACGAGCAGCGCAATACCCATGTAGCCAGCTTTTTTGCCGTATTTAAACATATGCGTCGCCCTTACACGTTAAAGCGGAAGTGCACGACGTCGCCATCGGCCATGACATAGTCCTTGCCCTCAATACGCAGTTTGCCGGCGGCCTTGGCGCCCTGCTCACCGCCGAGCTCGATGTAGTCGTCATAGCCAATGACCTCGGCCTTAATAAAGCCGCGCTCAAAATCGGTGTGGATGACGCCGGCGGCCTGCGGGGCGGTCGCGCCCTGACGAACCGTCCAGGCCTTGACCTCCATCTCGCCGGCCGTAAAGAACGACTGCAGACCGAGCAGCTTATAGGCCGCCTGCGCGAGCACGTCCAGACCGGGCTGCTCCAGGCCCAAGCTCTCCAGGTAGTCGGCGGCGTCCTCGGGATCGAGCTCGGAAAGCTCGGCCTCAATCTTGGCGCAGATGGGCAACGGCTTGACGCCATCGATGGGCGCCAGATCGTCGTTGAGCATATCCTCGTCCACGTTGGCCACGTACAGAATGGGCTTCATAGTGAGCAGGAACAGGCCCTTGGCGGCGGCACGCTCCTCGTCGGTCATCTCCATGGACGCGGCTCGCTTGCCCTCGTTGAGCCAAGCGAGCAGGCGCTTGGCCACCTCGAACTTGGGCATGAGCTCTTTGTCGCGCTTGGCCTCCTTCTCGAGCTTAGGCAGCTGCTTCTCGAGCGTGCCCATGTCGGCCAGGATGAGCTCGGTCATGATGGTGTCGGCATCGCCGGCGGGATCGACGAACTCGCCCGTGCGGCCCACCTCACGCATGACGTTGGGGTCCTTAAAGTAGCGCACGACCTCGCAGATGGCGTCGGTCTCGCGAATGTTGGCCAGGAACTGGTTGCCCAGGCCCTCGCCCTCGTTAGCGCCCTTCACCAGACCTGCGATGTCGACGAACTCGACCGTCGCCGGCACAATGCGACCCGGGTTAACGATGTCGGCAAGCTTTTGCAAGCGGCTATCGGGCACGTCGACGATACCCACGTTGGGGTCGATCGTGGCAAACGGGTAGTTGGCGGCAAGGCCGGTCTTTTTGGTAAGCGCGGTGAACAGCGTCGACTTGCCCACGTTGGGCAGGCCCACGATACCGATGGAAAGGGACACGACAGCTCCTTTTGGTACAGGTACTTCAAACCGTATAAGTATAGCGCCGCCGCAGCATCCGGGCGAATCCGGACACCGCGGCGGCGCAAATGAAGCAGAGATAGAGCTCGCTGACTAGTCCGCGAGCTTCTCCACCTGGTCGAGCATCTTGTCCAGCTTGGCCTTTGCCTCGGCCTTGACCTTCTCAGCTTCTTCGTGAGCCTTCGCCTTCTGGGCGGCCTTTTCCTCGGCCTCGGGGTCGACGACGACCAAGTTGGACGCATCGTGCTCAACAAGCTTGAGCGCGTGCTCGGGACACACCTTGGCACAGGCACCGCAGCCCAAACAATACGTGGACTCCAACGCAAAGCGACCGCTTCCCACCAAATCGCAGGCAAACGTGGGGCACACGTTGACGCACTCGCCGCACGACGTGCACTTGTCAAAATCGCACTCCGGCGTACTCACCTGCATGTTCTGGGCAAGCTCGGGGTGGTTTTGCAACGTCGAGAGCACCAGCTGGCGACCGTGCGTAAGCGTACGGCGACGCTTGGTCGTCGTGGTGCCGCACATGGTGTTGAGCGTGCGCTCCAACTGGGTAATCTGGTGGCGGTGGGCTTTGAGTTTCTGCGTCACCGAGGCCAGCGCCGCCGTTGCTGGGTTGAGCTTGGTCACGGTAAGGCCAGTGGTGCGGGCGATCTTTTCCATGTACTCCTTGCGCTCGTACTCGCGGCGCTTATGGCACTTGAGGCTCTTGGGATCGACCTCCAGACCCATGCCCGTGCCCGCCCACTCCTCGGCGGTAGCAATGGCCTCGCCCAAAATGTCCTCGCCACCGGTGTTGCGGCATTTATCGCACACACCCAACGGCAGGTACACACTCACGTTGGGATAGTCCGCCAGTACCGAGAACCAGGTCTCGGCCGTAATATCGCCCACGCAGGCAACGACGACCTCGTTTTCGCGCGGCATGCGCTTGAGGGCGCGCGTGCAGGTGACGTAGGCGGTCTCGTGGCTCGTAGCAGCAGAGACGATATCGTCATACAGGTTTTTGGGCGCCAGGCGCGGCGAAATGATCGCCTCGGTCGGACAGGCAGCGGCGCACAGGCCGCACTTGCGACAGGAGTCGAGGATCTCGATAGCGTCTTCCTCGACCTCGATAGCGTCGACCGGGCAAACGTCCATGCACGCGGTGCAGCTGCTCTTTTCGTTTTTGCAGGTCAGGCACGGAATGGTGTTGCCACGCGGACGCTCCTTGTAGTCGGCAGGATTCCACTGCGGCGCCGACGGATCGAGCGCATCGGTCACACCGCCAAGCGGGTTTTTAAGAAAGTCGAAACCCTTGCTGATCTCGATAATGTCATCAAACAGATCGTGTTCCTGCGCCATGCGCGGCCCCTCCCTGAGCAGTGCAAACAAGCAAGAGATAATGATACGCTATCGGCCCACGCCTCGGGCAAATTACACGCGGAGCATCTTTGCGGCAAATAGCCCATGGCCTATCGCCGTCTCGATTGCACAAGATCAATCAAGCGCCAAGCTATGCCTCGCACATGAGCTGCACGAGCTTCTGTTTGGTCACCTTGGCCTGCTCGTTGGCCATGTTACGCTCGTTACTAAAGACCGCGTTTGCAACACCTTGCAGGTCGACATCGGAAATCTCGCTGCACGGACCGTCATAAATCTTAAAGAACGGCTCGCTTAGATCTTCGCCCAGAAATCCATCGACGATCTGTTTGCACAGTCGATCCTCGGTGCCTTGGTCAAACAGGACATAGGCGGAGCACCCCAGCCATGACAGAAATCTGCCTTGACGCGAGAGCTCTCCCGGCCCCTGAACATACCGGCCCGGACCGCCATAAACCATGGGAGCGCCATACGAGAATCCGCCCTTCATCAAACAACGATTGGCGCAAAGTAACCTGCCCTCTGCACCAACTTGTGCATTGGAGACAGGCCACTTTGCACCATAGCAAAAAAGGGGCAAAGCCATCTGTCGGCTTTGCCCCTTCCTTACCTTAGTTTACTCATCCATAAGGTAATAATGACCCAGCGCGTCGGCACCCAGGATGGCGTTTGCGACCATCTCGGGCGTCACCTCAAACGGCATGTTGCACATGGTGTCCTCGGGCGCGCACGCGGCCTCGGCAACAATCATGGCCTGCTCGCGCGTAAGCTCGGCAACGCCAAGTTCCTTCATCGTGACCGGTAGGCCCAGCTCAATGCAGAAGCCCAAGACTTCCTCGAGTTTCTCAGTCGGAGCATCTTCGAGTACCAGCTGGACGATAGTGCCAAAGGCGACCTTCTCGCCGTGATACATGCCGTGGCACTCGGGCAGCATCGTCAGGCCATTGTGGATGGCATGAGCAGCAGCAAGGCCCGAGCTCTCAAAGCCAATGCCCGAAAGCAGCGTATTGGCCTCGATGATGTGCTCGACGGCAGGCGTGAGCGCACCCTTCTCCAGCGCGACCTTGGCCTTGACGCCATCGGCCATGAGCGTCTCATAGCAGAGCTTGGCGAGCGCCAGGCCGGCCATTCCGCCCTTACCGCCGGCGCAAGTGCCACCGTCGGCATCGTGCGTCGCCTGAGCCTCAAAGTAGGTTGCGAGCGCATCGCCCATACCGGAAACCGTCAGGCGCACCGGGCTCGCCGCGATAACCGTCGTATCCATCAGGACAATGTTGGGGTTTGCCTTAAGGAAGAGATATTTATCGAACTGGCCGTCATCGGTATAAAGCACCGAAAGCGCCGAACACGGTGCATCGGTCGAAGCAATGGTGGGACAAATGATAACCGGGGACTCCAGGTAATAGGCGACGGCCTTCGCGGTGTCGAGGATCTTGCCGCCACCGACACCGACGATGATGTCGCAACCGTTGTCGCGAGCGAGCGCAACCAGGCGATCGACCTCGCCCTTGGAGCACTCGCCGTTAAAGTCCTCAAACAGCAGCTCGGCCTTAGCCTCGGCAAAGCCGCCCTCGATCTTGGCACCGACGCGCTTCTTGCCCGAAGGCGTCACGATGACGAGGGCCTTAGCGCCGAGCGGCTCGACATAGGAGCCGAGCTTGGCGAGCTCGTCCGGACCCTGGATGTACTTGCTGGGGCTATTGAAAATTGCAGCCATAACTATCCCATTCTCTAAAAAAGAAAGGGGCTCCGTACAGATACGTGCGGAGCCCCTCGTTACGATAACAAGAGTCGATTAGAAATCGATGTCGGTGTCGTAGTAGCAGGCCTTGAGGATCTTCTCAAAGTCAGCAGCCTTGGTCTCACGCGGGTTCTCGGGCGTGCAGGCGTCCTGCTCGGCGTTCGCGGCGATCTCGGGCAGCTTGGCGAGGAACTCCTCCTCGGAAACCATCTGCGGGTTCTCGGCGTCGACCTTCACGCCACCATTCGCGTAATCCTTGATGGACTGCGGAATGTTGAGCTGGTCGTTGAGGTCGCGAATCTTCTGAACGAGCGCAGCGATGAGCTCCTCGTTGGTCTCGCCGGGAAGGTGCAGGATCTCCTTGGCCACGTAAGCGTAACGCTCGGCAGCACGCGGGTCCTTGGAGTTCCACTGGATGACCTTGCCCAGGTACATGGCGTTAGCAGCACCGTGGATGATGTGGCCGTTCTCGAAGGCAGCACCGGTCTTGTGAGCCATGGAGTGAACGATGCCGAGCAGGCCCGAGGAGAAGGCGATACCGGCGATGCACTGAGCCTCGTGCATGTGCTGACGGGCCTCATGGTCGCCAGCATAGGACTTGGGCAGCCACTCGACGATCTCGCGGATGCCGTGCAGGGCGTTGGCGTCGGTGAACATAGAGGCGCAGGTGGAAACGTAGGCCTCCATGCAGTGGGTCAGAGCATCCATGCCGGTGTGAGCGCACAGCTTGGCGGGCATGGTGTAGGTGAGCTCGGGGTCGACGATGGCGACATCAGGGGTGATGTTGAAGTCGGCCAGCGGGTACTTGATGCCCTTGGCGTAGTCGGTAATGACGGAGAACGCGGTGACCTCGGTAGCAGTGCCGGAGGTAGAGGAGATGGCGCAGAAATGAGCCTTCTGACGCAGCTCGGGGAAGCTGAACGGCTGGATGATGTTGTCGAAGGACTCCTCGGGATACTCGTAGAAGACCCACATGGCCTTAGCGGCATCGATGGGCGAGCCGCCGCCGATGGCGATAATCCAGTCGGGCTCGAAGTCGCGCATAGCGGCTGCGCCCTTCATGACGGTCTCGATGGAGGGATCGGACTCGACGCCCTCGAACAGCTTGACCTCCATGCCGGCCTCTTTGAGGTCGGCCTCAACGTCCTGCAGGAACCCGCCGCGGCGCATAGAGCTGCCGCCAGAAACGATGATGGCCTTCTTACCCTTGAGGTTCTTCACCTCGTGGCGAGCGCCCTCACCAAAGTACAGATCGCGAGGATTGGTAAAACGTCCCATACTGTGCCTCCTAAACAAGCCCCTCTTAGACTTGCGTATATAACGGAGCACCCAATTGGCTCCGTTAGGACCGGTTTGCGCGTTGCCGGCGATGACAATGCGCGATGTCTAAACGTCTCAACGCTCAGACAAACACTATTTTACCGTTCTGGTTGGTCAGTTATTCACCTAAAGCCGCCAATGATGAAACGTTTTTTCTATCCCTGAAGACCCTTGTGCGGCATTCATACTCCCAAGCTGGGCAAACGTTTTATCAAGGTTGACTACATATCCCGGGCAGGACCGTGCCCCTCCAAAATATGCACCGTTCGCCGCCAAAAATCGACCGTTTGCGGCACCGTGATACCACTCGGTCGTCCAAGGTGCCGACATTTGTGCGACATCCGTCTTCGTGGTGCAAAGGTGCAAGTCCAAGTGCGGCACCCCCGGTGTGCCACGTGCGGGTAAACTAGAACCTTATATAGAAACATTTGAACCCTAACCGCAGCAAAGGAGGCCCCATGGCATTCGATCCCATTCAAGAGGATTGCCATCGCCTCGTTCTTGAGGCCTTGCGCCGCGACAATATCCCGCTCACCGACGGTGCCGCCGTAGAGCGTCTGATGGAACAATTCACCCGCAACCCCGCACCGCTCATCGTGCACGACCGCGACCGCGCCGGGCACCTCATTGCCAAGGTGGTCGAGGCCGTCGACTACCGCATTCCCTTTATCCCTGACGATACCCAGGCCGAGCAAGAAGAAGCAGCTGCCGAGAACATGCTCCGCGAGGCAGCCGCGCTCGATCCGGCCAACTGGGACGCTCAGCGCATGCTGACCGCCCTCACCGCCAGCTCCAACGAGGAATACGTGCAGTATCTGGTGTCCAAGTGCGACGAGGTGGAGCACGATCTGGCGCTCAAGATCGCCTCGGCGCAGGACCCCTACGAGCGCGAGGCCGCTGGCGACCTTATGCGCCGCCCCTACCTGCGCTGGCTTGCCGCCTTGGCATCGCGCGCGCTCATTAGCGGCCGCTACC
>CABTAA010000033.1 GCA_902482615.1 uncultured Collinsella sp. | reverse complement strand
ATTCGCCTGGCCGTTTCGCCGGAGTGGCAGTCGGGCGAGATCAAGGCCATCAAGAAGGGCCGCGGCGCCAAGCGCATCGTCGCCAACACCATGGCAGACTGCCTCCCGTTTTTGGCCGAGCATCCGGGCTCCAGCGTGCGCGTGCTCACGACCGGTGCCGCCGAGGAGCAGGAGCTTGTCGACGAGGCGCTCGCAGGCCAGGACTACGTAGACGCCGGCACCGGCCCCATCGGCTGCACCATCGCCACCCATGTAGGCGTCGACGCCATCGCCATCAGCTACTGCCCCCGCTACCAGCCAACTCACTAGGGACGCCCACATCAGTTGCGGTGGAATAGGGACTGTTTTTGGCTTATTAGCCGCCAATCAATCCCTATTCCACCACAACTTTATTGCCGCGCGCTACCCACATACAAGATATTGCTGGCGATTGGCGCGTTCCCAGCTGTTTGGGGAGCTTTGATTGGCCCCAACGATACCCAGTGGGCAAAAAATGGCAAATATGAGTACTGTCACAATTTTAGTAACAGCAAAATCTAGCTGAAATTGCCCGCTTTCACCGATTTCAAGCGCCATAAAGCCCCGAATCGTCGTGGTAAGGGGGTTAGAAATATCTAATCTCAGCCAATTGGTCTTAAATACTTTCCAAATGATATGGTACTAGCCAGGCAACAGTACTCATATTTGCCATTTTTTGCCCACCGGGTTCGGATGAAGCCCGCTCTTTACGCCTCCGGCTGCCCACATAACCGCAAAACCTGATTACCAAGGGCCGTCGCGCGCCTTGGCATCGACCGAAAGCCACTCGCGGAGCAATCCCTCACCATTAGCGAACTTGAATCGAAATTATATATCCCAAGAAGTCGCAATGCCGTACCCTCGTCTCAGCAACTCCAACACAAGAATGGCATTCAAATGGGCAACACCATGCATCAATACGCCCTCTTTGGGACCGCACAATTTAAATACGATCAGACGATTGCGCACACCGCAGACCCACACCGACAAATCGTCATTTGCAACAACGGTTCAGACGTACGCTACGCCACACTTGAAGAGTGGGAAGAAGCCGGCGCTTTGTTCGATGAACGAGCACAAATCGAGGGCATCGTCACCAGTGCGAGCCCAGCACGTGACAAACTCGAGCTCTTTCGCAGCCTCTTTACCGGGCGTAAAGATGTTTACGCTCATGGATATCGCAGAAAAGACGGGGGCATCGGCTATACGCCCGCTTGCGCAAACGAGTGGAAGCCGGGAATTTGTCCCAAAGCAGCCCATCAAAAAGTCAAATGCGCAGAATGCCACAATCGCGTCTTCCCCGAATTAAGCGATGCCGCAATCATTGCTCACTTTAAAGGCAACGATGACCGGTTCCGCGATGTCCTCGGGCAATATGTACTCGACAAGAACTGCAATACGAAAGTTCTCGTCATCGATTTTGACAAAGCAGACTGGAAAGAGGCAACAAATGTCGTACGGCTTGTTGCAAAACGACGGAACATTAACGCCGCCGTCGAGCGCTCAAGGTCCGGCAACGGCGCACACATCTGGTTTTTCTTTCTCGAGCCAATCAGCGCAAAGGCTGCCAGAGAGTTTGGAAGTTGCCTTATAACCGAAGCTGCGGCGCTTAATAAGACAATCACGTTCGAGGCCTTTGATCGAATGCTACCCGCTCAGGACACTATTCCCGATGGAGGTTTTGGAAACCTCATCGCACTTCCCTTTCAAGGCAAGGCACAACGTGAAGGAAACAGCGTATTTGTAGACGAACAATTCGAGCCCTTTCCCGACCAATGGCTTTATCTGTCGCAAGTCCAGCTGATTCCGCGCTCGACAGTGCAAAATCTGATCGAGACCACTGGGGACAACCCACACGGGCTAGCAACAGTTACGGTCGCAAACAAGACCAAACGATATGCCCAAAAACCACGAAAGCGGCTACCGCTCACATCGCGGGACTTTCCTTCATCGCTGCCCGTCACGCAAGCCGATATGCTCTACATCCCCGAAAAGTCTCTGAGTCCTGCAGCTCAAATGGAAATCCGCGGGCTCGCAACATTCGCCAACCCAGAATTCTATCGAGCACAAGCCATGCATCAATCGGTATTCGGTAAACCGCGACTTATAGACCTCAGCGAACTGAGAGATGGTTATGTTGCGATTCCCCGGGGCTGCAAAACTCAGCTTGAGCAGCTGCTCCGAGAAACCGGCGTTACTGCCCACTATTCAGACGAACGCAAATCCGGCAATCAAATTGTGATGACATTTAAAGGCGCCCTTCGCCCTGAACAGCAAATCGCCGCTGAGCAGCTACTTGGATACGAAGATGGAATCATGTCCGCGCCGACAGGCTTCGGTAAAACAGTCATTGGGGCTTACCTTATTGCCGCCATTGGCCTTCCAACGCTTGTCATCGTTCCCAAGACCGCGCTCATAGCTCAATGGAGATCTCAGCTCGAGCAGTTCCTCGACATTACGGACAACAGAGAACCCGTCCGAACTCCAAAAGGACGAATCAGCAAAAGACAGCCTCCGGTCATCGGACAAATAGGAGGGGGCAAAACCGCCGTAAGTGGCCTCGTCGACGTCGCTTCGTTTCAATCGCTGTCTGGCAAAGACCGCCAAACCGGAGAGCCGATAGCCAAGCAGCTCGTTCGCAATTACGGTCTCATTATCTGCGACGAATGTCACCATGCCGCCGCGCCACAGCTCGAGCTTGTTCTCAAGTCTGCCCCGGCCAAATACGTATACGGCCTTTCCGCGACGCCCGAGCGCTCCGACGGTCTCACGCGGGCGCTCTTTATGCTCTGCGGCCCACTTCGCTATGTCATAGATCCAAAAAAGCAAGCAATCCAGCAGGGCATCCATCGCATCGTACGGCCTCGTTTTACCGGAATTCGACTACCCGCCTACGAGCCGGGCGCAAGCTTCAATCAGATTCTCGACCTGCTGTGCACGCATGCAGCTAGAAACGAATTGATTGTCAACGACGCTCTTGAAGCTGCGTCAAACGGTCGGCATCCGCTCGTGCTGTCTAAAAGGAAAAAGCATGCCGAGGAGCTGTTCAGGCTGCTTAAAGACCGAGGACACGAACCCATTCTCCTGACCGGGGAAATCGACGCCAAAGAAAGAAAAGCGATACTGAACAGTCTTCCCTGCTTCGAACACGAACATCGAATCATCGTCGCCACCGAAAGCCTTCTGGGCGAGGGCTTCGATCTGTCCTACCTTGACACTCTCCTCATTGCCACGCCGATATCGTGGGACGGCAGCATCACGCAGCAGGCGGGCAGACTGCATAGAAGTCACGAGGGCAAGCGGCGGGTTGAGATATACGACTACGTTGACCTGTCGATACCCATGCTCGCCCGAATGTACCAGAAAAGACTCAAGACCTACGCCAAGCTCGGGTACGAGGTTTATGTAGCGAAAGACGCCAGCCAAGCCGAGGCAAACATTCTAATTGACTCTTCGCATTTCCTTGAGACCCTAAACAAAGATATCGTCAATGCCACGAAGAACGTTTTCATCGCCGCCCCCTATGCATCTTCCGCATGCCTTACGAAACTCAAGGATTCACTCACCAGCTCCATGACTCGAGGAATTAGCATTGAGATAATCGTTGCCTCAACTCCGCGCGATGACGCGAAGGCGGTCTTTGCCGAAATGGGCATCGACTATTCCGTCAAAACTGAAGGGCGTTTGTGCGCGGCAGTGATTGACGAGGAAACCGTCTGGTACGGAACCATTCCATTACTGGCTTTTCCCAAGAATGAGGATTGCAGCATTCGTTTCAAAAGCAGCGAAGTTGCCGCCGAGCTTTTGGACGAAATCCAGCGAAGAGGAGAACCGAAAGCTGCATCAACAAGCGGGACATCCCCATCACTTGCGGTGAAATAGGGACTGTTTTTGGCTTATCAGCCGCCAATCAGTCCCTATTTCACCGCAACTTAGAAATCGGCAATCAGCCCTGCGGGCCCTGGAATAATTCCTCATGCGAGCCCATTCTGACCAGCCGGATCACAGGATTAGTCTTATGCGGCAAGTAAAGAACGACCACATCGACCAAGCCATCGGATAGATGGAAATCGATGTGGCCGTTGTAATTGCCGCCCGGGTTTGAAAGCTCGTGGGCACCATATTCCGCGGGAAGCGAGCCATGAGCTGCAAGCTCTGCGACTGCCGCCTTAAACTCGGTTTTTAGTTGCGGATGGATGCGCATCGTCCGTTTGTAATCCGCCTTAAACTGAGCCTCGACTTTAATCTCGAACATCGCTAGTCCTCATCGAGGAATGATATGAGCTCATCAGCGTTATTGAATGACGGGCTGTCGTCTGGCAGAATCCCCAACTCATGAGCCTCGGCAATCACCATGGCGCGTCTCGTCGCTTCGTTGGGCACCTCCGCCCTTCCTACGATCTCAAAAGGAATCTTTCGTTGATTTACCAGCTGTCGAACAGCAAGGTTGAGATACGAATTGAGACTCAGGCCAACCGTATCCAAGAACTCAGTCGCCTGTTCCTTGAGCCCTTCTTCGATGCGAACCGTCGTAGGCTTAACCGTTGCAGTAGACATACGCGACCTCCTCGCCCTCGTCTTTTGCATCAGTATACCCAGTATAGATGGCAGACTGATGTTAAATAGCATCAATCTGCCGTTCTCATTACTACAACAACAGGCACGCTCGCCCTACATCAGCCCACTTAGGGCAATGTCGACGGCTTCGTTGAGGTCGTCGGTGATGTGTACGAGCTCGGGATCGAGCGGGCTGATCATACCGGCATCCATCACCGGGCCGTTGAGCCAGTCGAATAGGCCCTGCCAGTACTCGGTACCCACCAGCACAAGCGGCATGCGCTTGACCTTGTGCGTCTGCACCAGCGTGAGTACCTCGAACATCTCGTCAAGCGTGCCAAAACCACCGGGAAACACGATGGCGCCCGAGCTGTATTTGACGAACATGGTCTTGCGCACAAAGAAGTAACGGAAGTCCATGCCGAGGTTCACGTATTTATTGAGCCCATGCTCGTGTGGCAATTCAATGCCCAGGCCAACTGACTTGCCGTTGACACTCGCCGCTCCTCTGTTAGCCGCTTCCATGATGCCGGGGCCGCCACCGGTGATGACCGCCACGCCACGTTGCGCAATCTTGCGCCCGACGGTACGCGCCGCCTTGTAGAGCGGATCGGTCTTGGGCGTGCGGGCGCTGCCGAAGATGGTCACCGCGGGCCCGAGCTCGGCAAGCGCGCCAAAGCCGTCGACAAACTCTGCCTGAATGCGCAGCACACGCCACGGATCAGCATGCAGCCAGTCGGTCGACTCCTCGGGCGCCAGCAGGTTGGCGTACGTATTGTCCTTAGGAATCATGGGGCCGCGCATGACCACGGGGCCGCGGCGGTACGTCTCGTCGTAGGCCGGCTCGCCCTCAACATTCTCGTTCTTAATCATGGGTACTCCTATCGAGAAAAAGAAAACGGGCGGGGTCGACGCCATGCGCCAAACACCCGCCCGAACATCAACTATTCGGTATGGTACCCACGATGCATCAAGTGCTTGCAAGCTATCGGTCAGCGGTCGCGCAGACGGTCTTAGCGAACGCGATGACCGGCCGGCGCTCGCCCTTGCCGTTGCCCGCGCTCTGCAAGCGCCCACGCCGCTCTTAGTAATCCACCGCCGCAGGGCTGTTCATCCAGTCGCTCACAAACGCGCCGTAGCGGCCCTCAATAATGGCCTGGCGGGCACGCTGCATAAGGTTGAGCAGGTAGTAGATATTGTGCATCGACAGCAGAATACCGCCGAGCATCTCCTTCTGCGTGACCATGTGGCGGATGAGCGCGCGGCTGTAGCCGCCCGTGCACACCGGGCAGGTGCAGGTGGGGTCGATGGGGCCGTCGTCGTGCGCAAAGCGCGCGTTGCGGAAGTTAAGGCGACCCTCACTGGAGAACGCCGTACCCATGCGGCCGGTGCGCGTCGGCAGCACGCAGTCGAACATGTCGATGCCCACGCCAACGCCGCGCACGAGCGTGGTAGGGTTGCCGACGCCCATCAGGTAGCGTGGCTTGTGCTTAGGCATGTACTCGGAAGCCAGCGGCGCCAGCGTCTCGAACATGGTCTCGTGGTCCTCGCCCACCGAGTAGCCGCCGATGCCGTAGCCGGGGAAGTCGCCGCACTCCTCCAGGTGGCGCAGCGATCGCAGGCGCAGGTCCAGATGCATGCCGCCCTGAACGATGCCAAAGAGCGCCTGGTCATCGCGGGTGTGGGCCTTATAGCAGCGCTCGGCCCACATGCTCGACAGCTCCACGGCACGCTCGACGTAGGCGCGCGTGGCAGGATAGCCGGGGCACTGGTCGAGCTGCATGCAGATGTCGGAACCGAGCTTCATGGCGATTTCCATGTTGTCCTCGGGCGTCCAGAACACGTGGCGACCGTCGTAATCGTTGACGATAAAGCGCACGCCCTCGTCGGTGAGCTTGACGGCGTCGTTGTGGCTGAAGACCTGGAAACCGCCCGAGTCGGTAAGAATGGGGCCATGCCAGTTCATAAACTTATGCAGTCCGCCTAGCTCGGCGATGGTGTCCTCGCCGGGACGCATGGACAGGTGGTAGGTGTTGGCGAGCACGATCTGCGCACCGAGCTGCTTGACGGTCTCGGTGGGGATGCCCTTGACGTTTGCCTTGGTGCCCACGGGCATAAAGATCGGCGTCTCGATGTCACCGTGCGGGGTGTGCAGTACGCCGGCACGCGCATGCGTCGTCGGGTCCTCGGCGATCAGGTCGAATTTAAAAAGGTTCTGGTCCATAAACTGGAACTCCTTGGTTGCGGTTCATACGCAAACCATTATACGGGCAACCCGCAAGAAGCACCGACTCGACAGAAACTGGTGCAAAGGGGTCATAGTCATTGGGATCATTTCCAACAGCCAAGGCAACGCCGATGCTCTGGCAACGCCAGCGAGCGGTCGCCAGGGCGAACAAATTGGCATGAAAAGAGGGCGGCATAGACCTTCTGGTCATGCCGCCCTCTTTGAATGACAAGTTGTCGCTCTGGCCACCGCGCAGCATCGACTAAGTTAGAGGCCGAGCATCGGCTCCAGGACAAAGAAGTATGCGAGCACTACGATGCCCAGGATGATGCGGTAAACACCGAAGCACTTGAAGTCGTGACGGCGGACGAAGCCCATGAGCCACTTGATGGCGATGAGCGAAACCACAAAGGCCACAACGCAGCCCACGCCCAAGATAGCGACCTCGTTCGCACCGAACGTGCCGCCCTTGATGAAATACTTGACCAGCTTGAGCGCGCTCGCGCCAAACATGACAGGGATGGCCAGGAAGAACGTAAACTTGGACGCCACCGAACGCGTGCAGCCCAAAAGCAAGCCACCGATGATGGTGGAGCCGGAGCGCGACGTGCCCGGAATCAGCGAAAGCACCTGGAAGCAGCCGATACCCAGCGCAGTCTTCCAGCTTAGATCCTCGAGCGTGGTGATGGAACCAAAGTCCAGATCCTCGTCATCGTCCTCATCCTCAGCGGTAGCCGCGGCGGGCGCCGCAAAGTGCGCACCAGCAGGACGTCCACCCGACACCACAGCACGCGAACCAAACGAACCGGCAACGGCCATTTCCTCGCGCTTGCTCGCGCGCCAGTTCTCGATCACGATAAACAGCACGCCGTACACAATGAGCGCCAGCGCCACGACGGGAGCATTGTAGAAATGCTCCTCCATCCAGTCGTTGAGCGGCAGGCCGATCGCCGCCGCAGGAATGCAGCCGAGCACGATCTTGCCCCACAGCACCCACGTGTCGCGACGGCCCTCCTTGCCCTTGCTGGGCGAGAACGGGTTGAGCTCATGGAAGAACAGCACACAGACGGCCAGAATGGCGCCGAGCTGAATCACAACCAGGAACATATTCCAGAACGTCTCGCTCACGTTCATCTTGACGAACTCGTCCACCAAGATCATGTGACCGGTCGACGAAACAGGCAGCCATTCGGTGATGCCCTCGACCAGGCCCATGAAGGCAGATTTTAGAAGCTCGATGATATCCAAAGGGACCCCCTCGTTAGACACCCGCCGATATTGTTCTGCGGACGGTGCGGGCGATGTCCCATTATCAACCGTTCGGGCGCGTCTGCGCCTACCCTTACCAAAAAACTCGCCCGTTCACAGAATTGCGAGCGGTCAAACCGAAATCCTTGGGTATAACTGCAACAAGATAAAGTGTCCGGCGGCCAACGCGCCCGCGCCCGCCCGACGCACGAGCCCCGCGCCCGTGCGATAGACCAAGGAGGAAACCATGAACGAGGGCTACACCAAGGTATTTGTTTCACTCGACGGTACTGAGCAGCAGGATTTTGTGCTCGCACGCGCCATCAAGGTCGCCGCGAACAACGGCGCCAAGCTGATTATCGGCCACGTTATCGATTCCACGGCACTCGAGAGCGCCGGTTCC
The DNA here is from genome assembly GCA_902482615.1 of uncultured Collinsella sp. Lineage (GTDB taxonomy): Bacteria > Actinomycetota > Coriobacteriia > Coriobacteriales > Coriobacteriaceae > Collinsella. The sequence goes on along the minus strand of CABTAA010000033.1, from coordinate 2,733 downwards.
TATCCGGTCGATCTGGTCAACGGCCTAGAGGAGGCATTTAAGAACTCCATTGCCAAGCAGCTCGAGGAGGCCAAGGCCAATCCTGACATTCCCGAGGTCGAGGTCATGATTCGTGCTGGCCGTATTCGCGAGACGCTCAAGGACGAGATGCTCGACGTAGTCAAGCCCGACCTGGTGCTCTGCGGCGCACGCGGCCTGTCCTCGATCAAGTATGCGCTGCTGGGTTCGATTTCGACGTTCCTGCTGCGCAACACGGACTGCGACATTCTGGTCGTGAAGTAGGTTCCTTCCCGCCGGCGCAGGGCCTGCGGGGTTATCACGCCGACGTCCTCGCCGCTTCGCGGCTGCGGGATGTCGGCTTAGATAACCCCTCCCGGCCTTGCGCCTTCGTCACCGTACTTCAACGAGTTGGCTGATAAAAGATGGCGTGCCGCCCCGTTTGGGGCGGCACGTTTTTTATGGGGCGATTCATTTAAATCCTTGCGGCTATATTCACGTTCGGGAACATAGCGCCAATTGCCTTAGCTAAGTTCACGTTCGGGAACATAGCCGCCCGCACCGTAAGACGGGCTGGCTACTCAAAGTATTGGAACTTGTTGGTTGAGAAGACGAATGTTACGACGAAGCCTTCGCCGGGCTCGGATGCCGCGGTGACGTCGATGCCCATCTTGGAGCACAGACGCGCCACCAGGTAGAGGCCGATGCCCGTTGCGCGCTTGGTGGTGCGGCCGTTGTCGCCGGTAAAGCCCTTCTCGAACACACGGGGCAGATCGGCCGCGCTCACGCCGCAGCCATTGTCGGCGACGGTAAGCTCGATGCGCTCGCTTGCCAGGCCCTCGTCCAGCAACGCGCCCGAAAACGTGATCTTCGCACCGTCCTCACACGCATATTTAATGCTGTTCTGAATGAGCTGGCCCAGAATAAACTCGAGCCACTTCTCGTCGGTAAAGACCTCAAAGTCGAGGTTCTCGCACACCGGAGCCACGTGCGCCGCGATGAGCTCGCGCGCGTTGGCTTTAATCGCGCCCGTCACCAAGGTCTTGAGATCCCAGCGGCGAATCAGGTAGTCGCGCTCCACGACTTCCGAGCGCGCATAGTACAGAGCTTGGTCGATATAGCGCTCCACGCGGGCAAGCTCGCGTGCCAGGTCATCCACGCGCGACAGGTCGTCTTCGCTACCGTCCAGGTTTTCCAAAATCAGATGGGCCGCCGCCAGGGGCAGCTTGGCCTCGTGGACCCAGCTCTCGATATAGTCGCGATAGTCATCGGTCTGACGCCTGCCTTCGGCAACCTCGTCGCAAGCGGCCTTGCCCACCCGGCGCAAGACCTCGTATTCGAGCTCGCCCTCGGCATAGGTCGGGCATTGCACCATCTCCTGCACCCATGCGGGACTCTCGAGCTCCTCGGCCGCACGCTCCAGCTGGCGCAGAAAACGACGCCGGCGCGCGTACTCGATCACGATGCCGAGCATACCAAAGATAAAGGACACGCCGACCGCCACGACCACTATAGAAACGGGTGCGCCGGCGACCGTCAGCACAAAGCAGCTCAGCAGCACGCCGCACGTCCACACGGCGACGGGAAGCAACGCATCTTTAAAAAACTTGGCAAACGACATGACCGGCCCCTAGACCGAATAGCCCTGACCGCGGTGCGTCGTCAAATACCCCTTGATGCCGATTTTTTCGAGCGTGGTGCGCAAACGGTTGATGTTGACGGTGAGCGTGTTGTCGTCCACAAAGGCATCGGACTCCCACAGGTCCTGCATGATGGCCGAGCGCGAAACGATCTTGCCCGCGCGGCTCAGAAGCAGCGAGAGGATACGCAGTTCGTTTTTGGTGAGCTCGGTACTGGTACCGGTCTGCATGTTGGTGACCATGGAGCGAGCGAGATCGAGCTCCAGGCCCTTGTGGACAAGCGTGCTGCGCTCGCCCGCCGCCGCGGTGCGACGCAGCAAGGCATTGATGCGCGCTACGAGCACACGCGCGCTGTAGGGCTTGGGAACAAAGTCGTCCGCGCCGAGCGTCATGGCCATGACCTCGTCGATCTCGGTCGTGCGCGACGTGAGGACGATGATGGGAACCTCGGATTCGCGGCGAACCTCGTGGCAGATATGCTGGCCGTCCTTGACGGGAAGCGTGAGGTCGAGCAGCACCAGGTCGGGCGCGGCGGCGAGAATATCGCGCGAGACATGCTCAAACGATTCGCAGGCCTCGATTTCAAACCCGGCGCGGGCAAGGATGTCGATAAGCTCACGACGAATGGGCTCGTCGTCCTCAACGATATAGATTAGCGCCATGGATTCCGCCCCCCTCTTGGTTGTCTTGCCCCATTATGACCGCGGATCCGCAGATACGCGCCTCACGCGGCACCAAAGTGACAGAACTGTTCGCGAGTGGCAGAGGCTTGCCCCTCGCTCGCGACGAGCACGGGAATTAAATGAGTTTTTAATCCCCGTCCCAGAAACATCATTTAGCGGCGGGCACGGAGCTTTTCGTAGCCTTCGGCGAAGAAGGCGACCGTGGCGGCGTCGGCCTCGGCGGCGTCGGCCTCGGTTGCAGGGACCACGCCGTGCTCGTCGCTCACCAGGAACAAGGCGCCCTTGAGCTGTGCGGGAATATCTACGCGCGTGACCGGGATGCCCTTGGTCTGGGCCAGCTGCTCAATGAGCGTCGCCGTGCCGCACAGGCACTCGTCCGCTGGCGCCACAAAGGCAAGCTCACCGTTATCGAC
>CABTAA010000032.1 GCA_902482615.1 uncultured Collinsella sp. | reverse complement strand
CGATCGCGAGCTGCTGCAGCAGATGCTCGCGGTGCAGTCTTCCGATGACCTGCTATGGATTCGTCACGGCTATTGGGATGTGCCGACCGGGCTGCTTTCTGCCGAGGGCAAGGGCCCGGTCGTGGTGAGCGGTCACACGCCCACGGTATCGCTTGGGCGCTATTGCGAGGTCGGTGGTCTGGCGGGGCTCGATGAGGAATCGGGACGAGGGCAGATTGTGCGCTTGGGCGGCGAGGACACTGCCGGCGTGCCCGATCGCATCGACATCGACTGCGCTGCCGCCACCGGCTCCGAGTTCGGTCGCGTGGGCATCCTGCGGCTCGATGATGGGGCGGAGTTCTACGCGAACATCAACCCGGGCGAATAATCGGTGCAAGTGGTAGCTAATTTGGGACGGGGCTTTTTTGACTACTTTTGCCCTTCTGCCCGCTAATTGACTTCTCTCGGACGGGGATTAAATAATCATTTGGCTACCCGCTGGCTAAGTGAGTAGACTTTTTTGGAAATGCCGAGCACCCAACATATTTGCCTCAATAAAACCGCAGGTCACAGACTAGTGCTCTGTCGGTGTGGTCGGGGATTCGGTAAAAATCTACTCACTTAGTTTTACGTGATGCATATTGTCTTCAACGAGACCCCAGCCGGGGCGATTCCATCGCAAATTCCGGTGACCGGGGCAGCTAATTAGGCGCCGTACGGATTCCGGTCCCTCTCTATGCGTTGGCGGATGCGGCGGTACTCGATAATCAGCAGCACCAGGAGTAGGGCCATGATGGCTAGGTAGCTCACCACAGCGCCCATCAGACCCAGCAGCTTAATCAGGATCACCGGCAGCACCACGCTTACGGCGAAGCAGATCAGGTAGATCTTGGTGACGTCGCCAGCGTGGCGCAATACCGTGATGATGGCGTGGATAAAATCGATGGCCGCGGTGACGCCGCCGGCGACGACCATCAGCAGCGCCAGCGTACGGTAGCGCTCAAAGCTGAGACCGTACATAAAGCTCATGAGGGGAATACCGGGACCTGCCATAAATGCGGCGCACACGCCGGTGATGACCACGATCAGCGCCATAACGGCAACAATAATCAGGTCAAAGCGACGACGCTTGCGAGGATTAGCCCAAATGCTCGACAAGCGCAGGAGCTGCGGTTTATAGACAAATCCAATGCTCAACAGAATAGCCTGAGCTGGAAAAAACAGGGCATTAAAGTAAAGCTGGTATTTGTAGGCTAGTGTTCCTTCCATCACAAACTTGGGCATGCTCTCGATAAGATTGAACAGGAATAGCGCGCCAAAGAGTGGGGCGCACTGGACAAACAGGTGGCCGACCTCGCGCAGGCTTACGCGGCGCGATTTTTCGGTCTCGAGCAGGGCTAGCGGCGCGGTGACCAGCACGAGTGAGGCGATCGCGGCGATGCCCATGGCCATGGCCGCGATGGGCATGCTACGCGTGAGGAACAGCGCCACGCTGAAGACCGCGATGACGCCGACGGAGCGTAGCGTTTGACTCATTCCAGCCAAGTAGAGCTTGTCGGCCTGCTGCAGGCGGCCTTCGTACACGTCGGCGACGCCGTCGATGACCTTATACAGGTAGACGCCCAGGCCGATCGTCCCCATCTGCGCGTCATAGCCGCGGGCGCTGCTATACATGAGGCCGCAGCCTAGGGCGAGCGCTCCGCAGATCCAACGATTGAGCTGGTAGGAGGCGAAGGACGTCTTTTCGTCGATGTCCGAGACCTGGAAATTGCGCACGCCGTAGTTGCACGCGATCATGATGAGCGTGCCGGTGACAAAGGCGATGGAGAACTTGCCGGCTTCTTCGGCGCCCACGAGCTGCGTAGACACGATGGTGAGCAGCGGAAACGCCAAGCCCCACACGGCGGTGCCGAGAGTGTTCCAAAGGTAATCGCGGCGGGTGGCGTGCTCTTCGTATTCAGCCTCTTGCGTGGAGAACCCGCCGCCGTAGACGGCACCGAGCAGACGGTTCCACCAAGCGTTGACCATGCGGCGGACGGGGCCGGGCTTGCGATCGCGTTCGCGCCGGCGACGTGTGGCTTGGCTGCTATCGGGCCCGCCGGCGTTGCGCTGACTCAGCTCTTGGATGCGTGCGAGTTCCTCGGCAGTGTGCGAGGCAGGGAAGAGGCCGTTCTCGATGCGGCCGCCCTGGGCCTTCGCGGCGCCGTCTCTCGATGCAGCGGGGTTGGAGACGCCGTTGCGGCGGGCGATGGCGCGGCGAATGCTATCGAGGGGCGTGATGCTCAAAGCGGAGTCCTTTCTATTGCTGCGCTTTAGTATAGACGCGACGGTGTTCGTTCGTGTTTTTGAACGGATTGTTCAATAATTTCGGCGGCGCCATTCAGTAGACGGCATTTGGGGACGTTCCTTATGTGCCGGCACTTTGGGAACGTCCCTAAGTGCCGGCATCCGGGGACATTCCTTGAATGTTGCCTGTTCAAGAGTGCCCCCAACGACTAGTCGTTTAAATTTGCCCCCAATGACCAGGCCGCTTGCCTGCGATTTTTGACCGTTGGGCGGGCTTGGCGCCCTTGCCGCAAAAACGTTTTTGCATATCGGGTACAACGGGCTTTACGTGAGTAAAGTGCGCGTCGCGTCCACGTGTCGCGTTTTTAAAGGAGGCCCCATGCCTGGTGTTACCCCTGCAGAAGTTTTGTCCAACTTTGGTATTACGCTCGTTGAAGATCCCGCCGAGAATCAACCCCGTCTGCTGGTCGATCTACCCGCCGCGGAGCTCGTCGAGCACGCCATCCGCCGCGAAGAAGGCCGCATGGCATCCAACGGCGCGCTGGTGATCGAGACGGGGGAGCGCACTGGTCGTTCGCCCAACGATCGTTTTATCGTTGACACCCCCGATGTTCACGACAAGATCGCCTGGGGTGCGGTCAACCGCCCGCTGTCCGTCGAGAGCTATGAGGCCATCAAGGCCGGCATCGTCGACTATCTCAACGAGCGTGACGTGTTCGTCACGCGCGGCATGGCGGGCGCCGACCGCAACCACACGCGTCGCCTGCTTGTTGCCTGCGAGCGTGCCAGCCAGGCACTCTTCATTAAGCAAATGCTCGCCCGTCCGCTCGCCCGTGAAATCGCGCGCACCGGCGAGCCCGACTTCTGCGTGCTCGCGGCACCCGGCTACCAGTGCGACCCTGCCATCAAGGGCCTCAACTCCAGCGCCGCCGTGGTCATCAACTTCCAGGAGCGCGTGATTTTGGTCGCGGGCACCGGCTACTCCGGCGAGATTAAAAAGTCGATCTTTAGCGTCATGAACTATCTGCTGCCCGTCGAGGACGACGTGCTGCCCATGCACTGCTCGGCCAGCATGGATCCCGTCACGCACGAGACCGCCGTGTTCTTTGGCCTGTCCGGCACCGGCAAGACCACGCTTTCGGCCAATCCCACGCGCCTGCTGATCGGCGACGACGAGCACGGTTGGTCAGACATGGGTATCTTCAACATTGAGGGTGGCTGCTACGCAAAATGCGAGGGCCTGGACGCCTTCCACGAGCCCGAGATCTTCAACGCCGTCCGTTTTGGCGCCATTTGCGAAAACGTGGTGCTCGACGAGAACCGCAAGCCCAACTACGACGACATCTCGATCACGCACAACACGCGCGTGGCCTATCCCGTGGAGCACATTCCTAACGCGTGGACTAAGGGCATGGGCACCACTCCGAGTGTCGTGCTGTTCCTGACTTGCGACGCTTTTGGCGTGCTGCCACCCATCTCACGTCTGACGGCCGATGCCGCCATGTACCACTTTGTGACGGGCTTTACGGCTAAGATTCCCGGCACCGAGGTCGGCGTCACCGAGCCCACGCCCACGTTCTCCTCGCTGTTTGGCGAGCCGTTTATGCCGCTCGACCCCATGGTCTATGCCAAGATGCTCGGCGAGCGTATTGCCGACGGTCGTACGCGCGTGTACCTGGTCAACACCGGCTGGATTGGCGGCGGTTATGGTGTGGGCCATCGCATCGAGCTTGCCTACACGCGCGCCCTGGTGGCCCGCGCCCTCGACGGTACCATCGAGGACAGCGAGTTCGTGCACGACGACATCTTTAACGTCGACATTCCCACGACGTGCCACGGCGTGCCCGATGGCATCCTGGTGCCGTGCCAATACTGGCAGAGCACCGCGCGCTATGACGAGGCCGCGCACAACCTGGCGGTGATGTTCGAGGAGAACTTCGAGAAGAAGTACTCGCACCTGCCCGAGTCCGTCAAAGCCGCCGGCCCGCACGCCCAAGTACACGCCGACGCTCGTCATCGCGGCCGCGGGCTGCTGGGACTTCGCCACTAGCTTCGCCGTGAGTCCATATCCACCACAAAGGGGACAGGCGCCTTTATAGTGGTTTTGCTCGCGTGGATGACTCGGGTTACAATACGCTTGACATATCGTCCCCTTCTCCGGATGGGGACAGCGTAAGCGCTCTTGTGGCGGCACCGTAGGACTTTGAAGGTGGCCGCTGTGAGGGCGCTTTTTGTTTAGGCGCCCTCGCTCGGGCGTACGCTATGAAGGGAGAGCATATGAAGAGTTTCGTTGCCGAGGATTCGTTTTGGGAGCTGTTTCCGCAGGCGGCGGTCGGCGTCGTAGTCGTAAAGGGCATGAAGCCCGCGGCCCAGATTCCCCAGGAGGACGTGGATGCGATCGCCACGTTGCTCAATCGCGCCAATATCGATGCGGAGCGTCACCTGACAAGCGATACCATCAGCGAGAACGCGCCGGTTAAGGCATGGCGCGAGGCGTATCGCCTGTTCAAGACCAAGAAGGGCGCGCGTTGCTCAGTTGAGAACCTGCTCAAGCGCGTGCTCAAAGGCAAGCCGGTCGGCCACATCACACCGGCGGTGGATATCTACAACACGATTTCGTTGACTTATGCGCTGCCCGTTGGCGGCGAGGACCTGCATGCGATTGAGGGAGATCTTCGCTTGAAGGTGACCGATGGTGGCGATGCGTTCTTGCCGCTTGGCGAGGAGGCGGACGATCCGACGCTGCCCGGCGAGCTCGCCTACATCGACGATGCGGGCGCTGTGTGCCGCTGCTGGAACTGGCGCGACGGCGTTCGCACGGCGCTGTCCGATGATTCGGCCGATGCGTTCCTGGCGATTGAGTGCGTGGAGCCCGAGCGGATGGGGGATTGCCAGGCCGCGATCGATCGCTTAGCCGAGCTGCTCGAGCGCTATCTGGGAGCGACGGTTGTCATTAAGACGCTTGTGACCCGCGACAATCCTTGCGTGGAGCTGTAGCGGCGCCTAGAACCTATTGATGCTCCAAACCACCACAAAGGTGCCTGTCCCCTTTGTGGTGGTTTTTATGTTGATGGGTTAACAAATGGGGTATTTGGGTAAGGGTGTCGCCTTATGCGACTAAGATGTTTACCCGTAAGCATTGTGCAAGCGAAAGGCGGTCGTCTCCCATGCAGCAGAACGACGAGACACGTTTCGAGGACTTTGTCGGACTGATCAGCGGGCTCTACAAGGAGATTCAGCGCATTAAGACATCCGAGGGCGCAAGGCTGGGCCTCAAGGGCTCCGACGTTATGTGCCTTTACTATCTTGAGCGCAGCAAGGACGGCCTGACTGGCGCTGACCTGGCTCGCATGGCAGGCGTGACCCGCGCCGCCGTCTCGCGCACGTTGGCGCACCTGGAGGAGGGCGGCTTTGTCGAGGTCGATGATTCGGGCGATGCCGCCGTTAAGTATCGTGCTCCGGTGCGCCTGACCGCTCTGGGCGGCGAGAGCATGAGCGAGGCGGACCGCATCATTCGCGAGGTGCTCGATACCACCGGTAAGGCTATGGGTGTGGAGCAGCGCGAGCAGATGTATGCGTCGCTGCGCACGATTCTTAACACCCTGCGCGAGATCTAAGGCCGCCAAGGCATTTGCTTCCAATTAACAACTGCATAGTCCTGTTTGAGCGCGTATACCGTGCCGGGGCCTTGCTGTCAAAATTCCCTGCGCGGGACCTGCGCAAGAAAGGATTCGCTATGTCCGTCCGCATTATTACCGATTCCGCAAGCGATATGTCGCCGGCCGAGCACCCAGCACTGGCCGTTTTGCCGCTGTCCGTCACCTTTGGCACCGATGTGTACATGGATGGCATCGACATCGATCACCAGCGCTTTTACGAGATGCTCGTGGAGCGCGATGAGCTGCCCAAGACCGGCCAGGTCAACCCGTACGCGTTTTCGCAGGCGATTGCCAAGGTTCGTGAAGCCGGCGATGAGGCTGTGATTATTACCGTGGGCGCTAAGCTATCAGGCACCAATCAGAGTGCCCGTACCGCACTTGCCGAGGCGCCGGGCGGCGACGTGTACGTGGTGGATAGCAATAACGTCACTCTGGGCGAGCGTGTCCTGGTCGAGTATGCCCTGCGCCTGGTGGATGAGGGCCGTAGTGCGGCCCAGATCGCGGCGGCCGTCGAGGCCGTCCGTGACCGCGTGGTCGTCATCGGCCTGCTCGAGACGCTGGAGTACCTGGTGCGCGGCGGTCGTCTGTCTGCTGCGTCCGGCGCCGTGGGCACGCTGCTCAACGTAAAGCCTGTGGTGGCTGTCGAGGACGGTCTGATCGTGCAGCTGGGCAAGGCGCGCGGTTCCAAGAACGGCCGCAACCTGCTGAACCAAAAGGTCGAAAAGGCGGGCGGCATCGACTTTTCCATGCCGCTGGCGCTCGGCTATACGGGTCTTTCGGATGCGGTGCTCAAGAAGTATATCGAGGACAGTGCCGCGTTGTGGGCCGGCCATGCCGAGGGTGAGCTGCCCATCCACACCATCGGCGCCACCATCGGCACCCACGTGGGCCCCGGCGCTGTAGCCGTAGCCTTCTTCCGCCCCGCCAACTAGCTTTCCGGTCAAAACCACCACAAAGGGGACAGGTACCTTTGTGGTGGTTTATGCTGGGTTCGGTTGAAAGGAGCACGCAATGGCGTCTGAGGGCTTTTTTGAACGGGTGTACGAGGTGGTCGAGCAGATCCCCGAGGGGATGGTCGCCACGTATGGTCAGGTGGCGCTGCTTGCCGGTCGACCACGAAGTGCGCGGTATGTGGGGTATGCCCTGCATAGCAATCCGCGCCCCGGCGAGATTCCCTGTCACCGCGTGGTGTTTGCCGACGGGCGCATATGCGAGGGTTTTGCTTTTGGCGGTCCCGATGCTCAACGTGAGCTTTTGCTAGGGGAGGGTGTGGCGTTTAAGGACGACATGCACGTCGACCTGGCCGTCTGTCGTTGGCCTGCCGGACTCTAACAGCTCTGCCGTGGTCAAAACCACCACAAAGGTGCCTGTCCCCTTTGTGGTGGTTTTCCGTTGCAGGTTTACCTGGGCTAACTTATGGAGAAGGTGTGGCGGAGCATATTGACGCTAGAAAGTAAACCACGGTGAACTATATTGTATTCAGCAACGGAGCAGGCAATAGGCGATGAAAAAGCCTGCCCTGTTGAGTTTGATTCGCGTTCCTCCCCTCGGTGCGATTCAACGGTGTACTTCGGGAACAGGCCCGCTGGCAACTAACTGCCGGCGGGCCTGTTCCTGTTTGTCGGGGGAGTGCGATGGGCGGAGCCGAACAGGTCGGGCATCAAAAAAGGCGGACGCCGTAGCGCCCGCCCTAAAGCAATCGAAAGCTCAAGCCAGCAGATCGGTCTAGTACACCATGCCCATGGCGTCCTGAACCTCTGCCAGGGTCTGATCGGCGATCTCGTTGGCGCGACGGTTGCCCTCGTGCAGGACGTCCTTTACATAGTCCAGATCGTTCTCGTAGCGCTGACGGCGCTCGCGGATCGGCGCGAAGTACTCGTTGACGGCCTCGGTCACGTACTTCTTGAGCTGGCCGGAGCCGCCCATGCCGATCTCCTCGGCAATCTCGACCTCGGAGCGACCGGTGCAGATGGCGGCGGTCGAAAGCAGGCCGGACACGCCGGGGCGGTTCTCGGGATCGAACGTGATCATGCGCTCGGAGTCGGTCTGACTCTTCTTGATGCGCTTGGCCGTCTCCTCAGCGGTCATCGAGATGTTGATGGCATTGCCGTAGCTCTTGCTCATCTTGCGGCCGTCCAGGCCGGGCAGCAGCGGGGTCTCGGACAGCAGCGCGTCGACCTCGGGGAACACCTTGCCGTAGCGGTTGTTAAAGCGGCGGGCGATGGTGCGGGTGAGCTCGATGTGCGGCAGCTGGTCGCGACCGACCGGCACCACGTTGCCCTTGCAGAACAGGATGTCGCAGGCCTGGTGCACCGGGTAGGTGAGCAGGAGGCCGGTAAGCTCGTGGCCCGAGGCCTCCATCTCGGCCTTGACCGTGGGGTTGCGCGCCAGCTCGGCCTCGGACACCAGCGACAGGAACGGCAGCATGAGCTGGTTGGCGGCGGGCACGGCGGAGTGCGCGTAGATCATGGTCTTGTCGGGGTCGATGCCGCAGGCAAGGTAGTCCATGACCATGTTGTACACGTTGTCCTGGATGTGCTCGGTGGTGTCGCGGTCAGTGATGACCTGGTAGTCGGCGATGAGCACGTTGGTCTTGGCGCCCATGTCCTGCAGCTCAACACGGCCCTTGAGGGTACCGAAGTAGTGGCCCAGGTGCAGACGGCCGGTGGGGCGATCACCGGTGAGCATGGTGAACTTCTCGGGCGTATTGGCCAGGCCCTCGCGAATGGCGTTGCTCTTTTGCAGCGCGACTTCGTAGCTGTTCTCGTTTGGCATGATTGCTCCTAACGTATGTTCATGGGTCAAGATGATAACGCGTTTATTGGAGGGGCGGGACGTAAGTAGGCGAGGGGCGGGAGAGGGGTGGCTTGTGCGGTGGGTGCGGCGCGGCCGCGCTTGGCCAACGGTGCCTTGGCACATCCTTGGCAGCTTGCCCTAGAGCTTGTGGTGGCGCTCTTCTTTGCGCTCCTCGGCTGCCTGCTCCTCCTGCTTAAAAGCGGGGTCGTCGGGGGTGACGAGCTCGTCCTCGTGCGTGCGCTTGTTGTAATGGTGGCGCAGCACGGGCTCAAACAGATGCAGATGCTTGGCAAAGGCCGCCGAGCCAATGGCGAGCACGGTAAAGATGAGCACACGCATGGGCACCTCGTCCTGGTTAATCGCGGCGGCGCCGGCCGAAAGCATGATGCACCAGGCATAGATGAGCAGCACGGCCTGTTTTTGGTTGTAGCCTTCTTGGATCAGGCGGTGGTGGATGTGGCCCTTGTCGGCCTGCCCGATGCTAATGTGGGCGCGCTTGCGGCGCACAATGGCGCTAAACGTGTCGATGATGGGCACGCCGGCAACGATGAGCGGGATGATAAGCGAGGTGAGCGCGGCGGTGCGGCTCACGTTGAGCAGCGAGATGGAGCCCAGCGCAAAGCCCAGAAGCAGCGACCCCGAGTCGCCCAAGAAGATGCTTGCGGGGTTGAAGTTGTAGCGCAAAAAGGCCAGACAGGCGCCAAAGAGCGCAATGGAGAGCGCGGCGGCGTCGATGCGGCCCGAGAGAACGGCCATCGAAAACATGGTGAACGAGGCGATGCCGCAGATGCCCGTGGCCAAGCCGTCGAGGCCGTCGATGAGGTTAATGATGTTGGTGAATGCCACCAGATAGATTACGGTGATGGGATAGGCGAGCCATCCGAGCGTGATTTCGCCGGGGGCAAACGGGTTGACGATGACGCCGATCCGCAGGCCGCCGATACAGGCGATAAGCGCGGCGAGGACCTGTCCGGCCAGCTTTTGCTTGGGCTTGAGCTGGAAGACGTCGTCGATAGCGCCGGTCGCAAAGATGACGGTAAAGGAGAGCGCCAGCATGGGATAGCTAATGTGAAGGCGCGGGTGCGGCACCAGGACGGGTGGCCAGCCTAGGTGCCAGGTGCCTAGGATTTGCACAATGCAGGCAACGACCAGGCCCAAAAACACCGCCGTTCCGCCCAAACGCGGGATGGGCTTGGTGTTGATGCGGCGCTTAGAAGGATAGTCGACGGCATCGAGCTTAATTGCCAAGCGCTTGACCAGGGGCACCGCGAGGAAGGTCGTGATAAAGGCCGCCGCTGCCACGCATAGGTACGGTATGTAGCTCGGGGATGAAGCCATGAATCTAAAAACCGCCAAGCGTCGAAGGAAAAGGTCAGAAGAACGCCATGCGCAAAGGGCATAGCCGAACCATAATACTCGACCAAGGGGGGTGCATGTAATTGCACGCAGCGATAATCACGCGCTTACCAGATATTGGGATGTTGTCGATGGCTTGTCGGGATGCCGACGGGGATCCATATGGACTGTAATGGTGTTTTTCGGCAAAAGAAAACCACCCCCCACGTTACGAAAATGAACCCACCTAAAACAGGTGGGTGCCCTCATCGACTGTTCCAGCGTCCTTAACAACGAAGGATACCTGTACTAGGCACGACTGTGTGGGCTCCCTAAATAAACGCGACGGTTCACCCAGTTGCTCCGCGGGGGGCGGAATACCTACATCATAAAGCGGCACTTTGTGGATTCCAGTCTTGACATTACAAAAATCGTGTCGGACGATTACGGCGCCTTAGGGACGGAGCCGTCTACGCGGCCTGGCCCTTTACGTTTGAGCTGCTGAATCGTTGTTTTGGAGCATGTTTTTATGCCGACGTCGTTGACCGAACTTTTTTCGCCCGCCTGCCATTTGTGTCCGCGCCGTTGCGGTGCGGCGCGCGATGAGGGCGCGCGCGGCGTATGCGGTGCTAACGACACGCTCAGGGTGGCCCGCGCGGCGCTTCATATGTGGGAGGAGCCGCCTATCTCGGGTGAGGCCGGTTCGGGCACGATCTTCTTTAGCGGCTGCTCGCTTAAATGTATCTACTGCCAGAACCACGAGATCTCGACCGGCAATTTTGGCCTTGAGATTTCGCCTGAGCGCCTGGTCGAGATTATGCTGGAGCTGCAGGACCAGGGTGCCAACAACATCAATTTGGTGACGGCGACGCACTATGCGCACCTGTTGCCTGCCGCGATCGCCGCGGCACGGACGCGCGGGCTGGTCATCCCGATCGTCTACAACACGAGTGGTTACGAGCGCGCGAGTGCCGTGGCGGCGCTGGGCGACCTGGTCGATGTGTGGCTCACCGACTTTAAATATGCCGATGCCGGGCTTGCGCAGTCGCTTTCTCATATTAAGGATTACCCGCGCGTGGCCGTGTCGGGTCTGGCCCAGATGGCGCGCGAGATCGATCGCCGCGGGGGAGAG
>CABTAA010000031.1 GCA_902482615.1 uncultured Collinsella sp. | reverse complement strand
GTCGATCAGCTGCCCGATGACGCGCCGCAGTTTGTGGCGGACTATTACGCCTACTACAAGACTCCGCGAGGCTACCATCCCCGCAGCCTGGGCTCCAATGGCGGTTGGAATGTGACGTCTTCGCTGTCGTTTTTGAATATGCCGATCTTGCAGTACGCCGGCGAGATCCGCTCCGCCGTGCTGCTGGTGCATGGCGAGAAGGCGCACTCCCGCTATTTCAGCGAAACCGCGTACAGCAAGCTGACGGGGGACAACAAGGAATTGCTCATTATCCCCGGTGCCAGTCACACCGACCTCTACGATCAGATGGACGTCATTCCGTTTGGAAAGCTGAAAGCGTTCTTTGAGGAGTATTTGAAATAAGACGCACCTTGCTTTTTACTTATTAACGGTCATGCATTTAGCGAGGACGGTTTGCGGCAAGACGCCTCGCCGCGCTACTAGTCGTCGGCCCGCGCCGCCGAGAGCAAGGCACCCAAGTCTGCCTGGATCGCCTCCGCCTTGTTTCCGAGCTGCAACGGGGCCGAGTCGCCCGAGATGTTTACGCTCAGCAGGTGCGCATCCGGCAGCTTTGCGGTCATGCTCCAGAACGGGAGCGTGATGATGCCGGGGGTCATCTCGCCCACGCCGAGCTCCAGCAACAGCACGCGGCCAGCTCCGCGCCCGCGCATGAAACGCTCGTATCGTTCGAGACTCTCGCGCCATACCGTGCCCAGCAAAAACGTGTCGTCTCGCACCCACGGCACAAGCTGCCAGCCGCAGTGCGGGCATCGGGGGACATCCTCGCTGCGGATCTCGAAGCCCGCACTGCCCACGTGGTTGTAATGATTGGCGTGAAGGCGGCCGTTGGAAAGAAACTCATTTCCGTGGGGAAGAAACTTCTCGGTGAGTAAAGCTCATCGGAGCGGGGATAGAGCTTTGTCTGCGGGGTACGAAATGCTGGCTAGCGGTTGCGACGCCTTGTTGCGGAAATACCAACTGCTGCAACTGCGCCACCGGCAACACTCAGGGCGACAGCCATCGCACCGTTGTCGCCCGTCGCGGGTAGGGTGGTCCTGGCTGGTTTAACCGCCGCTACTGCCTTAGTGGAAACGGGATTTGCCGCGGGCTTTTCTGCCTTGGGCTGCGGTGTGGGCTCGGGCTTGGTTTCCGGTTCGGGTTTGACCTCTGGGCTCGGTTTAACACTTGGATCGGGTTTGGAACCGCTCGTATCGGTTGCAATCAAGTGCACGTCGCTGTCGAAGACGTAGCGGATGTAGTAATCGTGTCGCGTTTCGTGCATAATCCCCTGCCCGCTGTCGAAGTCGCGGTCAACGTGTGTGCCAAGGTGAGTTGAGCTGATGAGGTTCAGCCTGTAAGGGATTTGGTCGTCGGCGTAGCCGCCTGTAAAGACTGCGGTTGCTCTAACGTGATTGTCGATCATGGTCAGGGCAATAGAGACGCTGGCCTCTTTGGGGTTCTCGGTTTTTATAAGGCCTTCGGTATCGGTGTCGATCTTGAAGAGATGGACGGTGTCGTTAAGCCCGTAGATGAAGTCCTCGGGTTTGTCGGGGAAATCGTATACAAACGCCTCATTCTGGACCAACATGAAGGCAGGAGGGAGCTCCAGGTCATAGTTATGGTCGACAACGGTGATAGCTGTGAGGCTGCCTTCTGCGTTGGCTTCGTCGCAGGTAATGGGTGCTGCGACATCGGTTTCGGGCATTTCTGTCGCCAGTGCTGCGCAGGGTAGCAAAAGCAGTCCTGCCACAAGAATGCTTACTCCGAAGGCGGCGACTCTGGCGCCTGCATGACGCTTGACGTCGCGGATAGACAGGCCAGTCCGTTTGTTATGGGTCTGCGGTGCAACATGCTGTCCATACATAAGACGCTCCTTGTTCGTAGGCCGGTTTCCGCGGATCTATATTGCGCCTGGCCGATGCGGCTAGGCTCTTTCACGCGAACGCTTATGCGAGCAGGGAGAAAGCTCAAGCTAATTTTCTCACAGTCGATACTTTGCGAGCAACGATTTGCTGTTCAATTATCGGAGAGAGAGTCAAGACAGTCGAGGAGTTATCAGGCGGTGAGATTATGTCTAGAGAACACTGACGAGAGATGTGGCCTGCAGACGACTGAATAGCTCCATCCGTTTTGGTTACAACGAAATGTATGCCGCGCGCCTGCGGCATGAAGAAGGGAGATTCTTATGAATATCGTTGTATTGAGCGGTAGCCCGCGCAAGGGCGCCAATACCGACACCATGGTCGAGGCGTTTGCTGAGACCGCGCGTGAGGGTGGCCATACGGTCGAGGTCATCCGCGTTGCCAGTAAGAAAATCGCTGGTTGTCTGGGGTGTCAGTATTGCTTCGCCCACGAGGGCACTTGCGTGCAGAAGGATGACATGGCCAACGTGATCGAGTCGCTGAAAGACGCCGACATGGTTGTCTTCGCTTCGCCTATCTACTGGTTTGATATCACTGCGCAGGAGAAGGCCGCCATCGACCGCCTGTACGCTTTCGGTGCCACGGGTTTCCCGTTCACCAAGACGGCCCTTTTACTCGATAGTCACAGTGAGGGCGTCTATGACGCGGCGATCGCCATGTACAAGTCAACCTGCGCGTACTGCAAGTGGGAGGACCAGGGCATTATCACCATCAGCGGTATGACCGAGCGCGAAAGCATGGCATCGTCGCCCAAGTTAGAAGAGGTGCGAGAGCTCGCTCGCAAGCTCGCCTAAGGACAAGAAGAACGCATGGCAATCAGCGTTGGCGGAAAGCCTACTTCCCTTACCAAGAGGATTACTGATTGCCATGCGTTGATGTCCTTATGGACAATCTCCGCGTGCTAGGAGACTTTCTCGCTCAGGAACTCCCTGAATGCGGGGATGTCAAAGCCAACGAGACCACGCCCACGTTCCCCGATGACGCCGTCCTCGAGAAGGCGGCGTTTGTATTGGCTTGCGTAGTTGCTGGCGACGCCCATGCGTTTGGCTATCTCCGAGACCCTGCTGGGGCCAGAATCGGGCAGCATCGCGAGTAAAAACTCAATGTCTTTATCGGAAAGCTCTCGATAGGTCGTTTCGAGAATGCGATCACGCAGCTCCATGCGTGCGAGTAGGGAACCCTGCTGGACATCGGATGCACTGATTTGGGGCGAGTTCTCCGAAACATCCCAAGTGCGATATCCGACGAGCTGCATCATGTAGGGGAATCCGTCGACGGCCTTCACAGCATTCTCGAGCGCTTCTGGTGTGATTGAACGTCCTCCGGCCTCAACGGTTTTGCGAAACGCGTTTGCAATTTCAACGTCAGTGATTCGTCCTAACTGATGATATTGGGAACGCCTGAGGAACGAGACGGAATCGTTACGCAGCAACGCCGATACTTTGTAGGGCAGTCCTGCCATGAGTAGGGCAACTTTTTTACCTTCGCGTACAAAGTGCTGGTAAACAGAGGCAAATTGAAGCATTTCTTCGAGATCGACGGTGACTTCATCGATGGTAATGAGAAGTCCGATGTCATGTTTTTCGAGTTGCTTAAAGATGCCATTCATGCGTGTGCGCCAGTTGCCCTGGACCTCTTGAGCATATGTCCAATCGATGCCCACTGGACCAATTTGAACGCCGTTTATGCGCGCATGAGGCTGTGAGAGGTAGCTATCTGCGGCTTCTTTGGTTCGCTCGATAATATCTTCGAGCATGCCTGGCATGGCGGAGACATTTGCTGCGATCCAACCGTGTTCAAGCGCCGTTTGTGAAAGGAGCGAGAGAAGCGCCGTCTTGCCCGTTCCCCTTGCGCCCGTAAAAATAGTCGACAGGTTTGGATCTCCCGGGCCGTTGATAAAACCACGGTTGATGTCACGCAGAATATGCTCGCGACCCGCTAGAAAGGGAGGGATACTTCCGAACGTCGGGGTAAAGGGGTTCTTGCTGTACTCCATGGTGTCTCCTTTGCAAGTTTTGCTAATTTTTGCAAGTTTTGCTAATTTTTGCAAGTTTTGCTAACGACCGACCAAAGGGCATCGAAGCAGTGACGCTGACATTTTTTAACGCAGAAAAATAAGCAGAAATCAATTAATCTGCGTTAAGAAATAGTTGAGAAGAAAAACGACGAGTCCCGGGCGCAATGCCGTTGCGCTCCGGGCCTCGTCGCTTTGCGAAGTATCTAACGGTCTCGTTGCCGTGGTACCTAGTCAAACAGGCTCGGCATGTCGTTTTCCTTCATGAGGGCACCGGCTGAGGGGAGGCTCTGCGCGGTGAACTTCTCGGCCGAGACGCCGGCGCCAAGAATCTCCTCGGTCGTGCCGACGGTGGTGACCGAGCGGCCCTTCTTGGCCGTAAAGGCCTGGACGCCCTGCGTGTTGGTAGTCGTCTTGGTCTTGAGCAACGACGTGTTGAAGTTCATCAAACGATAGTCGCTCGAGACCAGTGCGATGTCGCGATCTTCCTTGAGCACCTGGGCATACAGCAGCTTGCTGCCGCCGTAGATGGCGTTCTTGAGGCGTTTGCGGTTGGTCTTGGTGACGTATCCAGAAAGCGCGACGCGCACCGCGCGGCCGTTCTCAAAGACGAACAACACGTCGGCCTTGTAGTCCTCGGGGTCGATGACCCAGATGACACTCTCGTCGGGTTCCATCTCAAGATCGGTCGGCAGGTACGAGCCCAGCTGGGCCGACTTGGTGTCCTCAAATGCCGCAACCTTGCACTTGTACACCTGGCTCTTGTTGGTAAACACGAGCAGCTCGTGCGTGTTGGAGGACGGGAACTCGATAAAGGGTTTGTCGCCGTCCTTGTACTTGAGCGTGCTCGCCTTTTTGAGTACGCGGTCCGTCATCTTCTTAAGGTAGCCATCGCGCGAGAGCATGATGGTGACCGGGTACTCCTCGACCTCGGGCTCCAAGCTTACTTCGATAACCTCATGGGGCTCGATCCTGCCCGTGCGGCGCGGCATCACATACTTCTTGTTGACCGCGGCCAGCTCGTCGCTGATGACCTTCTTGATGTTCTCCTCGCTGGAGAGGATCTCCTCAAGCTCGGCAATCTCGCCCTCAAGCTTAGCGATGTCCTTGGTGCGGTTGAGGATGTACTCCTCGTTGATGTTGCGGAGCTTGAGCTCGGCAACAAACTCGGCCTGGGTCTCGTCGATGTCGAAGCCGCGCATAAGGTTGGGCATGACCTCGGCCTCGAGCTTGGTGCCACGGATGATGGCGATCGCCTTGTCGATGTCGAGCAGGATCGCCTCGAGGCCGTGCAACAGGTGCAGGCGCTCGGACTTTTTTCCCAGGTCAAAGTTAATGCGGCGACGCGTGGACTCAATACGCCACTTGACCCACTCGTGCAGGATCTGGCGCACGCCCATAACGCGAGGGTAACCATCGACCAACACGTTGAAGTTGCACGAGAACGAATCCTGCAGCGTGGTCGAGCGATAGAGCTTGGCCATGAGCTTGTCGGGGTCGACGCCGCGCTTAAGGTCGATGGCGATGCGCAAGCCCGAGAGGTCGGTTTCGTCGCGGATGTCAGCGATCTCCTTGACCTTGCCCTCTTTGGAGAGCTTGACGATGCGCTCGATGATGACATCGGTCTTGGTGGTGTAGGGGATCTCGTAGACCTCGATGATGCGCTCTTCGGGAATCCAACGCCAGCGGGAGCGAATCTGGAAGCTGCCCAGGCCGGTCTCGATAATCTTTTCCATCTCCTCGCGGCGGTAGATGATCTCGCCGCCGGTCGAGAAGTCGGGCATGGGCATGTACTCGAGCAGGTCGCAGTCGGGATCCTGCAGGTAGTGCATCGTGGCGGTGCAGACCTCGTTGAGGTTGAAACCGCAGATGTCGGACGCCATGGCGACGCCGATGCCCTTGTTGGCCGAGACGAGGATATTGGGGAACGTGGTGGGCAGCAGGCGTGGCTCCTTCATGGCGCCGTCGTAGCTGTCAACGAAGTCGACCGGGTCCTTGTCGATGTCCTTGAAGATCTCGGCGCTGATGGGGGAGAGCTTGGCCTCGGTATAACGCGAGGCGGCGTAGCTCAGGTCGCCCGAATAGTACTTGCCAAAGTTGCCCTTCGACTCAACGAAGGGGGCGAGCAGTGCCTCATTGCCGGTGGCCAGACGTACCATCGTTTCGTAGATCGCGGCATCGCCGTGCGGGTTGAGCTTCATGGTCTGGCCCACGATGTTGGCGCTCTTCTGGCGCTCGCCTTTGAGCAGGCCCATCTTGTACATGGTGTAGAGCAGCTTGCGGTGCGAGGGCTTAAAGCCGTCGATCTCGGGGAACGCACGCGAGACGTTGACACTCATGGCGTAGGGCATGTAGTTGACCTCGAGCGTCTGCGTGATCGGCTGATCGGTGACCTCGGAGTGCAGGCCGATGACGTTCTCGGCGTTGACCTGCTTTTTCTTTGGCTGGTTCTTCGTCTTCTTCTTTGCCACGATTTCCTCTTGAACTTCTTATGGGCCGTCGTTATCGATTTGCTGCTATTGCAGGTCCAGCTGATCCAGGTATTCCTTGCCGTGCTCGGAGATGTGGCGCTTGCGGCCTGCCTCGTCGTTGCCCAGCAACAGGTTGAACATGGTCTCCATCTTGGTGACGTCCTCGGGCTCCACCTTGATCAGACGGCGCGTCTCGGGGTTCATGGTGGTGAGCCACATCATGTCCGGATCGTTTTCACCAAGACCCTTGGAGCGGTTGATCGAACACTTCTGGTCGCCAATCTCCTTGAGGATGCCGTTCTTCTCGAGCTCGGTGTAGGCAAAGTAGGTCTTCTCTTTGCAGTTGATCTCGTAGAGCGGTGACTCGGCGATATAGACGTAGCCCTCGTCGATAAGCGTGGGCACCAGTCGGTAGAGCATGGTGAGCACGAGCGTACGGATGTGATAACCGTCGACGTCGGCGTCCGTACAGATGATGACTTTGTTCCAGTTGAGGTTGTCCAGGTCGAAGGCGCCAAGGTTCTTGATGCGCTTGTCTTTGATTTCCACGCCGCAGCCCAGCACGCGCATGAGGTCCATGATGATGTCGGACTTAAAGATACGCGGATAGTCCTCCTTTAGGCAGTTGAGGATCTTACCGCGGACGGGCATAACGCCCTGGAACTCGGCATCGCGCGAGGTGCGAATGGCGCCTGCTGCCGAGTCGCCCTCTACGATATAGATCTCGCGACGGCTCTTGTCCTTGGAGCGGCAGTCGATGAACTTCTGCACGCGGTTGGCCATGTCGGTCTTCTGCTGCAGGTTGGTCTTGATGCTCTGGCGCGTTTTCTCGGCATTCTCGCGCGAGCGCTTGTTGATGAGCACCTGCTCCATGATCTTATTGGCGGCGTCCTTGTTCTCGATCAAGTAGGTCGAGAGGCGCTCCTTAAAGAATGCCGTCATGGCCTGCTGGATAAAGCGGTTATTGATGGCCTTCTTGGTCTGGTTTTCGTAGGACGTTTGGGTGGAGAAGCAGTTGGTCACCAGCACCAGGCAGTCCTGGACGTCTTGCCACTTAATGCCGCTCTCGTTTTTGTTGTACTTGCCCTGTTGCTTAATGTAAGCATCGATGGCGCTGGTGAGGGCGCTGCGGGCAGCCTTCTCGGGCGAGCCGCCGTTCTCGAGCCAGGAGGAGTTGTGGTAGTACTCCTGCATCATGAAGGTGCGCGAGAAGCACATGCACGCGGTGATCTTTACGTTGTAGTCGGGCAAGTCCTCACGGTCGCGACCGCGACGATCGGCCTCGATAAAGAAAGGCTCGGTAAGGTAGTCGGTACCGACCTTCTCGAGCACATAGTCCTCGATGCCCTTGGGGTAGCAAAAGTCCTCTTCGGAAAACTCGCCATCGTCGCCCTCAATGCGCAGGTGGAAGGTCACGTTGGCGTTGACCACGGCCTGACGACGCATGGTCTCGCGATACCAATCGTGGGGGATGCTGATGGAGGTAAAGACCTCAAGATCGGGGCGCCACTTGATAGTGGTGCCGGTGCGGTTCTCGTCGCTGGGCTCAATCTCGAGTGCCTTCTTTTTGGCGCCGACGACCTTGCCCTTCTTAAAGTGCAGGGAGTACTTGTTGCCGTCGCGCCAAACCGTGACGTCCATGTATTCGGAAGCGTACTGGGTCGCGCACGAGCCCAGGCCGTTGGTGCCGAGCGAGAAGTCGTAGTCGCCGCCCTGGTTGTTGTTGTATTTGCCACCTGCGTAGAGCTCGCAAAAGACGAGCTCCCAGTTAAAGCGCTTCTCGGAGGGGTTCCAGTCGAGCGGGCAGCCGCGGCCGTTGTCCTCTACCTGAATGGAGCCATCGCGAAAGGCGGTAAGGGTGATGAGCTTGCCGTAGCCCTGGCGCGCCTCGTCAACGGCGTTGGACAGGATCTCGAAGGCGGCATGCGCGCAGCCGTCGAGTCCGTCCGAGCCAAAGATGACGGCGGGGCGCAGGCGTACGCGCTCCTCGTCCTTGAGCTGGCGGATACTGTCGTTACCATAGTTTGCGGTGTTTTTTGCCATACTCGCTCTCTCGGTGCTCCTTTGCTGCGTTTAAGTCATATAGATAGTCAAGGTAGCATAGCCCAGCCCACAGACGATTCCACCCAACACGAAATTCATCGAACAATCGTTCGATTAGATAATGAATGCTTGGAATGCGGGAGGGACCTGTCCTGTCCTATCCAAACATCTGCGGCAGGTCGATGAAGACGGTTCGATCGCTTTCGCCAGCTTCGAAGCCCGAACGGGAGAAGAATCCATAGCGATGGCACTTGAGTCCCGTTGCCTCGACTTGGGCGATTTCCTCGTCGACCATTTTTTGCGTGATGGGGGATTTGCGGAACTTTGCTTCGTAGAATGCGTAGCCCTCGGGGTCTTGCGTTACCACATCGAATTCGCCGCTCGTTTTGTTTGCGGGGTCGTCGTACCAGTACTTGCCTATGGCGTCGAAAGCCGGTTCGATCTTGCCGGTCCTGTTCTGCCGCACGAGGTATTGACGGCAGATCTCCTCGAACATATGAGGAACGTAGTTTTCCTCGAAGTCTTGGAAGACGTGACGATCATAGAAGACTTCCGAGTCGAGCAGCTGACGCGCTGAGGCATTGCGGAAAACATAGCGATAGTAAAAGAGCGAAAGCGGATCCACTACAAAGTAGCCAGACTTGCGCTTGTTCGTAGGGTCGTTGATGGGTGCACGCTTTTGGACGATTTCGAGTGACATGAGCTTGTCGAGCACGTCTGCCATGGCCGGACCGCTCGAGACGTGCGACTGTGCCAGCACGTCCCCCCAACGGGAGTAGCCTTGTGCGAGAGCCCCGAAAACTTCGTTGGCGTTGGTCATCTTCGAGATCTCGGCGTTGAGATAGGACGGCACCTCGCTTTCTAAGCGGGCGCCAGGTTCCGTGACGAGCTCGATGATGTTGTCGCGTACGCTTTGGGATTGATCGATGAGGCGATTGTAAAAGGGGATACCGCCAAAAACGCTATAGAGCCGCACCTTGTCCTCGGGCGAGAACGCGGGGTAGAACTTCGCAGCGTCAAAGTAATCCATGGGCTTAAGCTCAAGCGCGAGATCAATTCGCCCGTAGAGGGGGCTTTCATGCTCGATGAGGGATTTCATAATCTCAACGTAGGAGCCGCACAGGACAATGTTTAAACGTGAGTCTTCCCTGTGGGCGTCGATTGAGGTCTGAAGAATGCTGTCTAGGCCTTTAACCGCATCTCTCAAGTAGGGGTATTCGTCGAGAACGAGGGTATTGTTCTTGTCTTTAGCTTGGGCAAACAGAAATTCGATGAGCTCGCGGATGCCTGTGAAGGCGAGCGGAGGAAAGCTCAGCGCTTCAGCAACAAGGACGGACAGACTCTCGAGGTTGTCTGCCTCGGAGGTTTGGCGGCACTCGTAATAGACCGTTGCGACGTCTGACAAATCCGTTAGCGCCTGCTTGATGAGCTCACTTTTTCCGACGCGACGCCTGCCGTAAATGAGAACATTGCGCTGCTCGGGTGCTTTGAGCGTTTTCTTAATACGGGCGAGTTCACGCTCCCTGCCAATGAATTCCACTTACTCGGTTCCTTCCGACTCGGTTTTGTCCGAGTTAATTGTATCGCATGAATCAGATTATGCTCGAGATTACTCGGACAAAACCGAGTCGGTTCTGTCCGAGTAAGTTTGAATAGTGAACCGAAGTTGTAATGTCCGCATGGCGATGTCGGACATGGTTTTCATAATGACAGATATAGTTGACACTGCCTGGTAGATGCAATATATTTCTGTCATGTTGCAACGGATATCTGTCCATTACTACGAAAGGAACTCCGTGCCGGGCAAAAAAAACCTCCGCATGAAGGCAGCGCGCGCGGCGGCTGGCCTTTCGCAAGCTGACTTGGCCGAGGTCGTGGGCGTTACGCGCCAGACCATCGGCCTGATCGAGGCGGGCGGCTACAACCCCACGCTCAATTTGTGCGTGGCAATCTGTAAAGCGCTACGCGTTACGTTGAACGACTTGTTTTGGGAAGACGAGAGCGACGTCGACCCTGACGCTCTTTAGGAGT
Organism: uncultured Collinsella sp.; assembly: GCA_902482615.1. GTDB lineage: Bacteria > Actinomycetota > Coriobacteriia > Coriobacteriales > Coriobacteriaceae > Collinsella. Next base: position 784 of record CABTAA010000031.1, on the reverse strand, counting down.
TCGCTATGAAATTTGAAGATTTAAAACTCGTGCAAAAGTGGCGTGAATATGCCGGCCCAAAGGATGAGCGCCTGGAGGCTGAGAGCGCGAAGATCTACAAGATTGGTTTCGTACTGCTTTCGTTTGGCATGTTGATGATCTTTTTCTACCAGTTTATAGCTCGACAGGTTGCGTGGGTTCACAGCGACGCCAGTGAAATGCCGCATGGCTTTGCAACGCCGTTCGAGGCAGCCATGTATTTGTGGCTCGTTCTCGTGATGTTGATTTGCGCAGGACTGCAAACGCGGAAGGGCTATGTCGACACCAATCGTTTTGGGCAAACCGAGCATCTTCCTGTTGGATATTTCCTGCTTCTCAGCGGTCTTAGCGGCGCCGCGTTCGCGCTTGTTATTGCCGCAATGCGCTGTATCGCCGAGGCACAGATCGTACCGCTCGAAAGCGTCTTTTGGTTGGCGAACCTGGCCACGGGCGTGTTCTGCGGTGCGACGATTTTCGCGGCCACGTTTGCTGGCCTGTGCGCAACGTTTTTCACGGCGAAAAGACGCCGTGCCAAGCTCGAGGCAGAACTCGACTCCCCTGATGATATCTAATGCGAAATGGGCTGGCTCTGGGTATCCAGAACCAGCCCATTTTGATGTTCAATGAGCCGAGTCGGCGTCTCTCACAAAAGTAACTAGGAGCTAGCGAGGCCTATCCGAATTGACCTCATTGGCGGTGTCGGTTTCGAGCGCCGTGCGGCGGGCGCTGTAGGCGACGAGGCCGGCACCAGCTGCGGCGAGTGCTG
>CABTAA010000030.1 GCA_902482615.1 uncultured Collinsella sp. | reverse complement strand
CCCCTACCATATGGAGCTTTCGAGCCCGTGTCCCCCAGGGATGCGGGCTCGCTTCTTTTAGATGCCGGTGAGACTCGAACCCGCGAGGGGGCGAGCGTTAAGCGGACGCGCAGCGTCCGTAGCGAGCCGGCGAGGGCGCCGACAGGCGGCCGAAGCCGGTGCGTATTTGCGCAGCAAATGCGCGGACGTCCCACCGCCCCTACCATATGGAGCTTTCGAGCCCGTGTCCCCAAGGGATGCGGGCTCGTTTCTTTTGGATGCCGGCGGGGCTCTAAGTTGCGGTGGAATAGTTCTTGTTTTGGTAGTTTACCAGCCCATTTAGGAACTATTCCACCGCGACTTAGGTTGGTGTTCCCACATTTTCCGATGGAAAAACGTGGTTGTCTCCCACATTTTCCGATGGAAAAACGTGGTTGTCTCCCACATTTTCCGATGGAAACTCCCAAATGGCCTTATACTAGCCGAGAGAGTTGGGAGGCAATATGCAGCGACAGCTTATGAGTGAACTTATCGCTTGGAAATCAAGGGCGAATCGCAAACCTCTCTTGCTTAAGGGAGCCCGCCAGACAGGAAAGACTTGGCTTCTTAACGAATTCGCAAGCCAGCAGTATCGAAACGTCATTCGTTTTGACTTTATGCTCGAGCCGAGCACACGCTCGCTGTTCGATGGGAACCTCGACCCCAAGCGCATCATCTCCCAGATAGAACTCCTACGTGGCCAAACCGTAACGCCGGAAGACACGCTCATCATCTTCGACGAGATCCAAGAAGCGCCACGCGGGATCACCTCGCTCAAGTACTTCAACGAGCTTGCGCCCGAATACCACATCGTAGCAGCCGGTTCCTATATGGGCCTCGCGCTCCGACGCGAAAACGAGTCATTTCCCGTCGGCAAAATCGACCAGCTCACCATGCGTCCCATGGGGTTTGCTGAGTTCGTTCGTGCCGTCGACGGCAACCCGCTCGCCGACGCCATCCTTGCCGCAGACATGAACCTTCTAACAAACGTTACCGAAAAGCTCGAGCACTTGCTCAAGGAATACCTTGTTGTCGGCGGTATGCCCGAAGTTGTCTCCACTTTCGCCGAGACACGCGACTTCATCGAAGCCCGAAGGCTTCAACAGCAAATCATCGAGGCTTACGAATCCGATTTTGGCAAACATGCACCCGCCCGCATCGTCGAGCGCATGAGGTTGGTTTGGAAATCCCTTCCCGGCCAGCTTGCAAAGGAGAACAAGAAGTTTGTCTATGGCGCCCTTCGTCCCGGAGCGCGCGCACGCGATTTCGAGGAAAGCCTCCAGTGGCTCACGGACTACGGAATCGTTCATAAGGTGCCACGTGCTTCCGCTCTAAAGGCGCCGCTCTCGAGCTACGAAGACCTCTCGGGCTTCAAACTGTTCTGCATCGACACCGGCATCCTCGGAGCGCTCTCCGGTCTCTCTCCGGCCATCGTTCTTAACGGATCCGCTGTTTTTACCGAGTTCAAAGGTTCGCTGACCGAACAATACGTCGCGCAAGAGCTCTTGCTCCAGGACAAAACTCCCGCGTATTGGTCCTCTACCTCTGGCAATGCCGAAACCGACTTTGCCATCGACCATGCGGGAACCGTGCTTCCGCTTGAGGTCAAGGCGGCAGAGAACCTTAAAGCGAAGAGTCTGAAAATAGCCTGCGAAAAATTCAAGCTCGAGCGTTGCGTGAGGAGCTCCCTGGCGGCATATAGAGACGAGGGCATGCTCGTCAATATTCCGCTTTGGGAGATTGGGCAAATCGACAAACTGGCATAGGCGCTGCGGGGACGCCCCGCAAGGACTGTCCCCAGGTGCCGGCAGAAAAGGAACGTCCCCAGGTGCCGACTGTTGAGTTGCGGTGGAATAGGGACTGTTTGGGGCCCGAAAGGGCGATTTTAGTCCGTATTTCACCGCAACTTATTTAGAGGGTGCTGAGAGTGGGGGGGTCCAGCCGATGGTGGGGGTCACGCCGTCGAGGGTCTCGTTGATGGTGGCGGCCATAACGGCGAGCAGGCTGTTCTCGCTTACGGTGAGCGTCTTGTAGCCGCCGGCACGCATGAGTTCGCGGATCACCACGGCGCCAGCCAAGATCACGCCCGCGCGTTTGGGCTGTACACCCGGTAGCGCGGCGATACCTTCCGCGTCCAACACAGACATGCGCTCGATAGCGGCCGAGACCTGCTCCAGCGACAGCTCGCGTAGGTGAACAAAGCTCGAATCGTACGGTTCCAGCTCGTGGACCAGAGCCACCAGCGTAGTCACCGTGCCACCCACCGCGACCAGACGCTCGGCGCGCTCAAAGTCGCTGGGCAGGCCTTCAAAATAGGCGGCGAACTGCTCGCCTGCCCACGCGGCAGCGGCAGCAAGCTCGCCGCGTGCGGGTGGCAGCGTCGAGAAAAACCGCTCCGTCACGCGGCGGCAGCCAATGTCCAGCGAGCGCGTCCCTTCTAGCGCAAAGATGCCACGCTCCGGCGCATAGACGCCCGTCGCGAGCTCCGTGGATCCGCCGCCCGAATCGGCAACAATGATGCGCTCGCCGGCAAAGTCGTGCGCCACGCCAAAAAACGTCAGGCGTGCCTCGACCTCGCCCGGAATCACCTGTGGCTCAAGCCCCAGATCGCGCAGGCCGTCCAGCAGCAGTGCTGCGTTGGACGCATCACGCGCGGCGCTCGTGCAGGTGGTGCAGATGCACGCGGCCCCAAAGGCACGAGCCTCGTCCACAAACATGCGGCACGCAGCGAGCACGCGCTCAACGGCCGCCTCGCAAAAGCGGCCCGTCGCGTCCACGCCCTCACCCAGATCGGTAATCTCGGTATGCTTGGACGATTCCACGATTGCCCCGCCCTCGACCTGGGCCAACACCAGTCGCGACGACACCGTTCCCAGGTCGATCGCGGCTACCTTATAGCGTTTGCAATTTGTCATTGCGGGCTCCCCTCCGGGCGCTATTTGCCGTTGGACACGACCGTCTGGCCCTCGACGCCGTTAAATCCAAACAGCATGTCGAGCGTCTGAATGTACCACGGCGCGTCCTTGCCGACCTCTTCGATCTCCTTGGCCACCTCGCTGGCCTTCTTGGCGTTCGACGACTTCTGGCTCGACGAGGCATCCGAATCGCCGTCCAGGCCCTGCACTTCAATCCTCTTCTCGCCGGGCATCACCAGGCCCAGGTCCTCGGACGCCGCGTCCTTGATACCCTCCTCCGAGAGCAGCTTGTCGACGCTTTTTTGCAGCTCATCATTGTATTGCTGGCGAATCTCGACCTGCTTGGCCAAGATGTCGCTCGAGCGTTTTGCCACGTACAGGTCGCGTACGGGAAAATACAGGCTCACGAGCGCCAGGGCGACGACAATACCGATGAATAGCCCTCGCTGAGGACCGTGGGTAAAGTCGTAGATTGCCTTGACCGCCGCGTTGTCGTTGGCGTAGTGCATAAAGTCCGAACCCGAAAGACGGCTTGAGGGACGGCGCGGCTTGTCGGACGCCTGGGTCGAAGGGCGCGACGCATGCGCGGAACGCGATGGGCGCACCGGACTATCCGAGGAACTATTTGGCTGAACATTGGGATGCGAAGTCGCCGGCGAGCTATACCTGGAGCGATCAGCACCAGCATAACCAGACCCGCCAAGCTGCGCGGTACGCGCACGACGAGGCGACGGCTCACGCGAACCGGCGGAATAGTACCTGTTGTCGTAAATCTGATCCATGTGCGCCTTGTGCGGTTGAGGTTTGTTTGCGCTAAGTCCTTTAGTTATAGCACGAGCGCCCGCACCGCCTTCGCCAGCCTTTGCTCGACATAAAAAAGGCGCTGAGCCGTATGGCCCAGCGCCCATAGCGCTTTGCGGCATTCAACCAAGGCGGGGAGGAACCGAGTCAGCCTCCCCCTCGCCAAATTCGCCCGTTTAGCGAATGTTGTAGAACGCAGACTTGCCGGCGTAGCGCGCGCTGCCCTCGAGCTCGTCCTCGATGCGGATGAGCTGGTTGTACTTGGCAATACGGTCGCTGCGGCACGGGGCGCCCGACTTGATCTGACCGGCGTTAACACCCACGACCAGGTCAGCGATCGTAGAGTCCTCGGTCTCGCCGGAACGGTGGCTCACGATGCAAGCGTAGCCGGCCTCCTTGGCGGTCTCGATGGCCTCGAGCGACTCGGTGAGCGTGCCGATCTGGTTGACCTTGACCAGAATCGCGTTGGCGGCGCCCAGCTCGATGCCCTTCTTGAGGCGCTCGGTGTTGGTGACGAACAGGTCGTCGCCCACCAGCTGCACCTTATTGCCAATGCGCTGGGTGAGCTCAACCCAGCCGTCCCAGTCCTCCTCCGCCATGCCGTCCTCGATGGAGATGATGGGGTAGGTGTCGACGAGCTTCTCCCAGTAATCGACCATCTGGGCGCTCGTGTACTCCACGCCCTCGCCCTTGAGCTCATACATACCGGTCTCGGCGTTGTAGAACTCGGTCGAGGCCGGATCCATGGCGTACATGAAGTCGACGCCGGGCTTAAAGCCGGCCTTCTCGACGGCCTTGGTAATGTACTCGAACGGCTCGGCATTGGTCTTGAGGTTGGGCGCGAAGCCGCCCTCGTCGCCCACGCCGCCGCCAAGGCCCGCCTCGTGCAGCACGCCCTTGAGGGTGTGGTAGACCTCGGCGCACCAACGCAGGCCCTCGGCAAAGCTCGGGGCGCCCACCGGCATGATCATAAACTCCTGGAAGTCAACGTTATTGTCGGCATGCACGCCGCCGTTGAGGATGTTCATCATGGGCGTGGGCAGCAGGTGGGCGTTGACGCCGCCCAGGTACTGGTACAGCGACAGGCCCGCCGACTCTGCCGCGGCGCGGGCGACGGCCAGTGACACGCCCAGGATGGCGTTGGCACCGAGCTTGGTCTTGTTGGGGGTACCGTCCGCGGCGACCAACGCGGCATCGACAGCGCGCTGGTCGAAGGCATCGAGGCCCACGACGGCATCGGCGCACTCGTTGTTGACGTGCTCGACGGCCTGCGAGACGCCCTTGCCCAGGTAGCGACCCTTGTCGCCGTCGCGCAACTCGCATGCCTCAAAGGCGCCGGTCGAAGCGCCCGAAGGCACCATTGCGCGGCCAAAGCTGCCGTCCTCGAGCACGACCTCGACCTCGACGGTGGGATTGCCGCGGCTGTCGAGCACTTCACGACCGTAGACGTCCAAAATATCGCTCATGTTGTCTCCCTCTCACTTGGAAACGTAGTGGTTGCAAGCGACCGGCTGACCGTGCACCGTCGGTGCGCCTCCGTAAGTTAGCCATGTCGCACTTTTTGCATTATGCCCTAAGTTAGCCGAGGGATACATATGAATTAGAGAAATCATTCTTTGGGGCGCTTGTTTTTGCACCGAACATTCATCTCTAGAGGTCGCCCCCCCCCACCATTAAATTCTTCTATCGGCATACCGTCTTTACCTGGCTTGCGAATGAAAGAGCCAATAATGTACTTTTACATCGTGCAAAGTTCTGGATATCGTGCAATTCTAAGGGTCTTAAGTTCTGGATATCGTGCATAATCAGGTTATAAAAGTTCTGGATATCGTGTACGAGGTAGCCATGCTTAAACGAAAAGCCTATGACAAACTACTAAAATGGAAGCATGAAAGCGCTGGTAAAACAGCACTTCTTATTGAAGGAGCCCGCCGCGTCGGCAAGAGCACGCTTGCCCGCACGTTTGGAGAAACCGAATACAAGTCCTGCCTTGTCATTGATTTCTTTCAAGCACCTGCCGAAGTTAAGCAATATTTTGAGGACTATCGCACTGACTTCGACTCGCTCTTCCTCTATCTCTCGGTTTTCTATAACGTCAAACTCTATGAACACGAGACGCTTATCGTCTTTGACGAGGTCCAGATGTACCCGCAAGCACGCGGACTCATCAAGTATCTCGTTGCAGACGGACGTTACGACTACATCGAAACTGGATCCCTACTCAGCATCAAGCAGAACATTAAAGATATCGTCATCCCATCCGAGGAAGAGTCTCTGGAACTTGAGCCCCTCGACTTTGAGGAGTTTCTTTGGGGCATGGACGAAAAGGGGCTGGCCGATCTCATTCGCATGAGTTTTAACAAGATGAAGCCGCTCCCCGATGCCCTACATCGCAGAGCGCTCTCCCTTATGCGCGAATACATGCTCGTAGGTGGCATGCCTGAGCCGGTATCCATCTATGTTGAACAGCGCGCTTTTGCGCCCGTCGACGCTTCGAAGCGCCGAATCGTCCAGCTCTATCGCAACGATATCTCTCGTTTTGCAACCGGTTACGAATTCAAAGTCGTCTCCGTACTCGATGGCATCCCGGGTCAGCTCTCTAGGCACGAAAAACGATTCAAGCTTTCCTCACTTGATAAAAACGCACGCATGCGCACCTACGAAGAAGCCTTCTTTTGGCTGGCAGACGCGCGAATTGCCAATATCTGCTATGCCGCAAGCGAACCGAGCGTGGGCCTTTCACTCAGCATGGAGCAAACGGCCCTCAAGTGCTACATGGCAGACACCGGCCTGCTTGTAACGCTTGCCTTCTCTGACAACAACGATACCGATGAAGACGTTTACAGAGCCGTGCTTCGCGGCGACATCGGATTGAACGAAGGAATGCTTACCGAAAACTACGTTGCCCAATCTCTAAAGGCCAATGGACACAGGCTCTTCTTTTATTCCCAAAGCGGAAAGAAGGAGGGGGAGGAGCGCATGGAAATCGACTTCCTCGTTACCCGACCCTATGTCAATGCCGCCGGAAAGCCGCGCATCAGCCCCATCGAAGTTAAGTCGCCACGCAGATACGGAACCATCTCCCTCGACCGATTCCGCGGGCGCTTTAACAAGAGGATTGGGATGGCTTACGTGTTGCACCCTAAACAACTCGAGTGGGATGCCGAAGCGCAGCTGGCACATCTTCCGTTGTATATGGCTTTTTGCTTGTAGAGACCTCTCTACGAATGGATGCCGTGAGAGACGCAGGCCTCACTCGCTTGCTTTTGCTTGGTCCCACAGGTCGTTGAGTTGAGCGGTTGAGCAGGCGGCGAGGTCATCGCCCGCCTCGTGCACGGCGGCCTCCATCGCAGCCCAGCGACGGCGGAACTTGGCCGTGCTGGCACGCAGGGCGCTCTCGGCGTCGATACCCTCTTTGCGCGCAACGTTGACCAGGGCAAAGAGCAGGTCGCCAAACTCCATCTCGCGCTCGGGCGAGCCGGGCTCCTCGGCCTCAAACTCGGCACGCTCCTCGGCTACCTCGTCCCACACATCCTGGACCGTCTCCCATTCAAAGCCCACGGCAGCCGCCTTGCGCGACACCTTCTGCGCCTGCATCAGCGCCGGCAGATGCGTGGGCACGCCGTCGAGCAGGCCCTCGGGTGCAGCCTCGCCTGCTGCCACGGCCTTGTCCTTGGCAGCCTTCTCGGCAAGCTTGACCTCATCCCAGATCTTGAGCACTTCGTCGGAGTTATCGGCATCCGCATCGCCAAATACGTGCGGATGACGGCGGATGAGCTTGGCGTCGATATCGCGTGCCACATCGGCCAGCGTAAACTCGCCGGCGTCCGCCGCAATCTGCGCATGCAGTACTACTTGCATGAGCACGTCGCCCAGCTCCTCGCGCAGGTGCGCCGCGTCGTCGGCCTCGATGCAGTCGAGCGCCTCGTAGGCCTCCTCGATCATGTTCTTGCCAATGCTGCGGTGCGTCTGCTCGCGGTCCCACGGGCAGCCGTCGGGCTGACGCAGACGCCAGATGGTCTGCACCAGATGCTGCAGCTCGGCCGATGCATCTACCAGCGTGGACAGGTCACGCGAACCCTCGGCATTTTGCTGAGCCATATGCTCGGCCATGGCTAGTCCTCCTCCATGATCACGTGGCGGAACGCGCCGCCCTCGTAGATGCCGTAGCTGTGCGTACCGTCCTTGGGGATGCTCACGCTGCCGGGGTTGAAGAGCCACAGACCAGGATGCTCCTCGCTCGCTTCGTTGACCTTGATGTGCGTGTGACCGTAGACGAGCGCGGAGCCCTCGGGCAGCGCGGGCGCGTGGTCGACGCTGTTGTGCATGCCGGCGCCAAAGACATGGCCGTGCGTCAGGAACAGCTCGCGGCCGGTCTCGTCAAACAGCGTGGCGTAGTCGGCCATGACGGGAAAGTCGAGGACCATCTGGTCGACCTCGGCATCGCAGTTGCCGCGCACCGCGATGATGCGGTCGGCCAGGGCGTTGAGCAGCGGGATTACGCGCTTGGGGGCGTAATCGCGCGGCAGGTCGTTGCGCGGACCGTGGTAGAGCAGGTCGCCCAGCAGCACAATGCGATCGGGCTGCTCGGATTCGATGGCGGCAACCAGGCGCTCGGCCCAGTATGCCGAGCCGTGGATGTCGGAGGCGATGAGGTATTTCATGGGGAGATCCTTTCGAATGGGGTTGATATGGCTAGGCGCAGGATGTCGCCACCAGCCAAGGTATTCAAATCGCAGTGCCGCGCTCTGGGCCGCCTGCATCACGCGCTGGAGCGGCACATTATGCTCGCGAGCGAGACGGGCGCAGTCCTCGTACTCGGGCGCTGCACGCTCGCTGCCATCGGGCAGGGTTGCCACCTTTACGGCCACCTCGCCCCAAGGCGTCGCCACTTGTTCAAAGTGGCGCGGCAGGCAAACGCGTTCCATCACCTGGCGACGAACGGCGTTGGTCGTGGTCTCCAAAAAGATAATCGTCTGTAGGCGCTCGATATCCTCATGCGAGCAGATCACCTGCAACTGCCATCCGGGGCGACCCTTTTTGCAGTAGAGAGGCAGCCAGTGCACCTCGCGCGCACCCGCCTCGCGCAGGCGGTCGGCAGCGTAGGCGAGTACCTCGGGCGACGCATCGTCGATGTCGCACTCCAGCTTGACGATGGTTTCGGGCGCATCGGTCTCGCGGGACAGCGGGGATGTGCTATCGCATTGCATACGGTCCGGATCCTTTCCGCGCGGGCTCGTTTTGTTCATCCAAACGCTAGCACATCGGACGTGGCACAGGCGTGACTTTCGTCCGTCGCCGCCCTCGCTCCTATCCAAACATGTACATCAGCCTCCAAACATGTCATTTTCTGCAGCTTTTGGAGGCTGATGTACATGTTTTGAGAGCGCAAGCGAGGCCGCACCGCGCGTCGCGCAGCCTTTCCAATCGATTTCGACCCCCGGCGTGTCCGGCGTGTTGAGAGCTGCGCCATTACAATGAAGCGGATTCGCTTGACGCAAAGGAGCTGCCATGTCTGCTTGCCCGCTGGTCGATTGCCACACCCACACCTCGTTTTCGGACGGACATGCCTCGTTTGAGGAAAACGTCCGCGCTGCCGCGGCCGCTGGCTGCCGGATCATGGTCTCGACCGACCACCTCACCTTACCCGCCAGCATGGATGCCAACTGCGAGGTGCAGGTTGTCGAGGGCGACCTGCCGGCACATCGTCTGGCTTTTGAGGATGCCCGCAAGCTTGCCGCGCAGATTGCGCCGGAGCTCGAGCTTATCTATGGCTTTGAATGCGATTGGTACGAGGGCTGCGAGCCTTTGGTTGAGCGCTGGTCCCAGGGCGCCGTCGTACGCCTGGGCAGTGTGCATTGGATTGGCAACCCAGGCGATATCATGGCCGGTGCCGCGGGTGCGGCGGGAACGGAAAACGTCGCTCGCCCCGATACACCCGATTCCCTTTGCGGTTGGATCGACGACGACACCAACCTGCACGTTTGGGAAAACCTGGGGGTACGCGGCGTGTGGGAGCGCTACGTCGACGACTGGTGCCGCGCTTGCGAAAGCCCGCTTAACTTTGATGTGATGGCTCATCCCGACCTGGTCATGCGCTTTTCGAAGGAGGGCTTTGCGCCCGATTTTGATCCGGCACCGTTTTGGGAGCAGATGGCAGAGTGCGCCCACGATACGGGTCGCCGTGTCGAAGTCTCGACCGCCGCGCCGCGCAAGGGCCTCGACGACTATTACCCCTCGACGGGGCTGTTGCGTTGCTTCGCCCACGCCGAGGTACCCATCACCTTTGGCTCGGACGCACACCGCGCCTGCGACATCTGCTGGAATATCCGCGAGGCTCAGGCCCACGCCTACGACTGCGGTTATCGAACCTTCGACATCCCCCACCTCACCGGAGAATGGGAATCCACACCCCTCGACTAGCCATCCCTTCATAAGTTGCGGTGGAATAGGGATTGTTTTGCCTGATGAAGCGCTTAAACAGTCCCTATTTCACCGCAACTTCCATGACCCTGTTACACCAACAATGACTGTCCCCAATGACTAGCGGCGGCGAGCGTTGAGTTCGCCGGCCAGTTCGTCGAGGGTGATACCGTAGCGTTCGAGCGTTACGAGCAGATGGTAGACCAGGTCACCGGCCTCGTAGCGGATGTGGTCGTGATCGTTATCCTTGCAGGCCATGATGACCTCGCTCGTCTCCTCGGCAAGCTTCTTGAGCAGCTCGTCCTCGACATCGGTCAACAGACGAGCGGTGTAGCTCTCCTGTGGCGACGCGTCGCGACGACCATGAATCACCTCGGCCAGCCCCGTCAGCGTCTCGCCGATATTTCCATCCTGAACATTTGCGGTGCGCACACCCATAGTTCAATCCTTTCCGTTTTACCGAGCGCCCAACAGGGTGCCCGCCCTACGCGAGTTTCTTAAAGAAGCAGGTACGGTTGCCGGTATGGCAGGCCGGACCCGGCGAGTCAACCTTAACCAGCAGCGTATCGCTATCGCAGTCGGCCCAGAGTTCCTTGACCTCCTGCATATTGCCGCTCGTCGCACCCTTGTTCCAGAGCTCCTGACGGCTGCGGCTCCAAAACCACGTAGTCCCGGTCTTAAGCGTCAGCCCCACCGATTCCTCGTTCATCCAAGCAACCATAAGCACCTCGCCGGTGTCATACTGCTGAACCACACAAGGAATCAACCCACGGGCGTCGTATTTAAGCTCGGACGCAGTTGCCACTTGCTCCATTTAAAAATCCAATCTCACGGGAATACCTTGAGAGGCCATATACTCCTTCACCTGGCGAATGCTGAAGGTTCCAAAGTGAAAGACGCTCGCCGCCAGCACGGCGTCCGCCTCGCCCTCGATCACGCCCTCGGCAAAATGCTCGAGCGTGCCCACACCGCCGCTCGCGATCACCGGAATCGGCACCGCGCGCGCCACGGCGCGGGTGAGCGCCAGATCAAATCCGGCCTTGGTGCCGTCGCGATCCATACTGGTCAGCAAGATCTCGCCGGCGCCGCGACGGGCCGCCTCCTCGGCCCACGCCACCGCGTCGATACCCGTGGCGTTGCGGCCGCCCGCCGTGAAGACCTCCCACTTGTCGACCCCCGGCTCTCCGGGCAAAC
>CABTAA010000029.1 GCA_902482615.1 uncultured Collinsella sp. | reverse complement strand
CCCCGTCAAGGTCGCGCTGACCCGGAAGGAGAGCATCCTCATCCATCCCAAGCGGCACGCCTTTGAGATGGAGTTCACGACCGCCTGCGACGAAAACGGTTATCTCACCGCGATGAAGGCGACGCTTATTTCCGACACGGGCGCCTACGCCTCGCTGGGCGGCCCGGTGCTCGAGCGCGCCTGCACGCATGCCGTCGGCCCCTACAAGTACCAGAACACCGACATTCGCGGTTTTGGCTACTACACCAACAACCCGCCCGCCGGTGCGTACCGCGGCTTTGGCGTTTGCCAGTCCGAGTTTGCGCTCGAGAGCCTGATCGACCTGCTGGCCGAGAAGGTCGGCCTGGATCCGTGGGAGATCCGCTACCGTAACGCCATCGAGCCGGGCGAGGTTCTGCCCAACGGTCAGATTGCCGACTGCTCCACGGCGCTGAAGGAGACGCTGCTCGAGGTCAAGGATGCCTACTACGCGCACCCCGGCCACGCCGGCATTGCCTGCGCCATGAAGAACGCCGGCGTGGGCGTGGGTCTGCCCGATGCCGGTCGCTGCAAGATTCGCGTCGAGAACGGCGTGGCCGTGGTCTATGCCGCTACGTCCGACATCGGCCAGGGCTGCAACACGGTCTTTTTGCAGGACGTTGCCGAGGCCTGCGGTCTGCCGCTGAGCTGCATCGCCAACGGCGAGTGTTCCACCGAGAACGCTCCCGACTCCGGCACCACGTCTGGCTCGCGTCAGACGGTCGTGACCGGCGAGGCCGTGCGCGGTGCTGCCTTCCTGCTGCGCGATGCCATGCTTGGCATCGAGGCCGGCAAGCCTGCACCCGATACTCCCGTGAGCGCGCATGGTGACGGTGTCAAGATCGAGTACGACGACGGTCGCGCCTATCAGCTGCGCACGCAGGAACTCGTCGCCGGACAGGGCATGCATCCTCAGGATCCCGCGGCCGCCATCAAGGCGCTCGAGGGATGCGAGTTTGGCTACGTGTATCTGGAGCCGACCGACAAGCTGGGCGCCGACGTGCCCAACCCCAAGAGCCACATCTGCTACGGCTTTGCCACGCATGTGGTCATTCTGGATGATGACGGCCGCGTGAGCGAGGTCTATGCTGCGCACGATTCCGGCAAGGTAGTCAACCCCATCTCCATCCAGGGTCAGATCGAAGGCGGCGTGCTTATGGGTATGGGCTATGCGCTTACCGAGGACTGGCCGCTCAAGGACTGCGTACCCCAGGCCAGGTACGGCACGCTCGGGCTGTTCCGTGCGCCCGAGATCCCGGATATCCATGCCATCTACGTGGAGAAGGACGAGCTGCTGCCCGTGGCATATGGCGGCAAGGGCATCGGCGAGATCGCCACGATCCCCACGGCGCCCGCCGTACAGAACGCCTATCGCGCATTCGACGGCAAGCTGCGTCCGGATCTGCCCATGGTGGATACGCCATACAGCCGCGCCCGTCACCGCGGCTAGGGGAGAGCGTGGACAGTCATTACTGATGGGCCGTCCGCGCTCAACATCAACTGCATATGCTGCGCCTTTGGCCCCAGCTCCATCGCGAGCCGGGGCCTTTTGTTTGGAGCGCCTCCGCATGCGGAAGCTGCGTCCCGGAATCCAGCCTCGGAACGGGATTAACTTTCCCAACGGGGCCGCATGCGGAAACTGCGTCCCGGAATCGTGCCTCAGAATGGGATGTGTTTTCCGCTGGCCGGCCGTTTGGAAAGTGCATCCCAGTTTGAGCGTTTATTCCGGGATGCGGTTTCCGCTGAAGGACTCAACCGGAAAGCACGACCCGTTCCGAGACCTGATTCCGGGACACGCTTTCCGCCAGGCCCGCCATCCGGAAAGTGCATCCCGTTTTGAGCGTCCAGGCTGGGCCGCGCTTTCCGTTGGCGTGGCCGTTGGGAAAACGCGGCCCAGATAGGGGGGATGCGATCCGGCGATGCACGGCCTAGCAGCTCCTACAGCTCCACGTCGTTGAGCCACGTCGGCAGCGCGGTCTGCCGGATGCCTGCCGTCTGCAGCTTTTTGGCGAGCATTCCTGCCGAGCGGACCTCGTTCATGGTAAAGCGCAGCAGAGGGTGGCCGTAGAGCGATAGGTGCGCCTCGCGCTGTCGTTCGGCAACGAGCGCCTCGGCGGTGGTGCGTCCGGCCAGCATGGTCTGGTCGGTATATTTGATGAGCCCGTCGAGCTCGCCCAGCGTGAGTTCCCGCGCCTGGCGCTCCCAGGCAAAGTCCGTTCGTATGGGCTTGGCCGAATCGAAGGGGTCCGTCAGCTCGTATTGAAGCCAGTCGGGCGCAAAGCCCGTCTCGATCATGATGGCTCGGGCGACCGATTCCCCGCCGCTCTCGGCGCGGGCGTCGGCATATCGAAGCGTTGTGAGGGCGGTGCGAATCGCGCGACCATTGCGGGCAGTCGCTCGTTGCTCAACGGCCTCCATCAGCTGTTCCGACGCAAGGCCGAGCTTTGAGATCGCCGAATCGGCAATGGGCATGCCGTCGGCAAAACCAGTTTGCAGCAGGCAATCTGTGGCCGTTTGGATGGGCGGCGTTACCGATATGCCGGCTCTGCGTATTGCTCCGGCCGGCTCAATCTGGTGTCGCTGAATATGTGCGCCCGGACGAGCCGACGGCTTTGTCGAGCTGCAAACATGCACGACGTTCAGGTGTCGCCACGAGACCTCGAGCCCCAGCAGGCAAGCTGCCGAAAACGAGCAGAACGTCCAATCGGGATGGATGATCGCAAGGGCGCGGAGGATCTCGCAATGGCGTTGCGCTCGGTTGAGTTCATCCCAGTGCGTTTTTCGCGCAAACAACCCCGGCATGGGCGAGACAACCGTGCCGCCGGTGCGCCGAAGGAGCGCTTTTCGGATCGCCGTGCTCGGGGGAATCAGACAGCGCCCCTCTTGTTCGGCTTGAGTGAGCAGTTGGTCGATGAGCTGGTCGTTGCAATGGGTCATGAGCTACCGCCTCCTTTTGGGTAGCAAAAACGTATCAGCTGGAACTTGCCGCTCAGCTGACCAAAAGCTGACCAAAATCTAACCATGCAGGTAGATGACCTGCTTTTGGCGACATATTTCTTGTTTGAATCGGTGATCGGTAATCGGCGACCGTGAACGGTAGCTGGATATGAAGTCTTGGTAAGTTTCGGGACGTGTACTTTTTGAAAAAGAGCATTCTATCTGCTGTTTTGTGTTTCTGGATCGCATATTTGAAGGCATGTGATAAGGGCAGCGGACTGTCGCCTTGTATCTGCGGAAACTGTGTCCCGGAATTGCCACTCAGAATGGGACACGCTTTCCGGATGGGATGCTTGGCGGAAACTACGGCCCAGTTTTTGGCTACAGAACGGGATGCATTTTCCGGAACGGTCCACGTGCGGTGGTGTACCGCCCCTTTCGTGTGCGCCGCTTGTCGAATTGCGTTATAGCTAGCTATATTATAGGAAAGTATAATATAGCTAGCTATAACGCAAAGGAAGGATGGCCCTATGTTTATCGGAAGAACGGCGGAAATGTCCGAGCTCAATCGACTGTATGGCACGGGCTCCTTTGAGATGCCTGTGATTTACGGCCGTCGTCGTGTGGGCAAAACGCGTCTCATCACAGAATTCATCCAAGACAAGAAGGCTATTTACTTTCAAGCTCGTCGTACCAATGCAGTGGCAAACCTGCACGGCTTTAGCCAAGCGATACTTGCGGGTTCGGTTGGTGCTGCAGGTGTGTCGTTTCGTAGTTTTGACGAGGCGTTCGATGCGTTGGCCACCATGGCTCGCACGGAACGTTTGATTGTTGTGATTGACGAGTATCCCTATCTCGCCCAATCGAATCCCGAGATCAGCTCGTTGCTGCAAGACAAGATCGATCACTTGTACAAAGAGACCAAGCTCATGCTTATCCTGTGCGGCTCGTCTCTTTCGTTTATGGAGGAACAGGTGTTGGGCTACGAGAGCCCACTATACGGTAGGCGTACGGCCCAGTTTAAGATCTTGCCGCTCGATTTTATGACGACCCTCGGCCTGTGGCAGAGCATGGGTCGCGAAGACGCTGCAGTTTGCTATGGCATGACGGGCGGCATTCCTGCATATATCGAGAAAGTCGATCCTGCCGCACCGCTCAAGGACAACATCAAACGTCTTTTTCTTACTCCTACGGGCTATCTCTTTGAGGAGCCGAGTAACCTGCTATTGCAAGAGTGTCGCAATCCCGAGCAATATGATGCAATCGTGCAAGCAATTGCTCAGGGGCGCTCGAAGATCTCAGAGATTGCGAGCTCTACGGGAATCCCTGCGAGCAACGTAAAGAGCTATGTGGATAAGCTGGCGTCGCTTGGGATTGTCGAGCGCGAGCTGCCCCTAAACGAGACGAGCAATAAGCGAGCCGTGTATCTGCTGAGCGATCAGATGTTTAGGTTCTGGTACAAGTTTGTGCCGCAGAACATTGGGCTGATTCAAAACGATATGGCCGAGATGGCGTATAAGCGCATTGAGCCGCACGTATCGGATTACATGGGTACGGTCTTTGAGCTCATATGCAGACAATACGTGTACGAACTCGCGCGGGCGGGCCAGCTCGATGTGGTTCCGGCGAGCGTCGGGCGCTGGTGGGGGACGGATAATCGCACGCATACGCAGGAAGAAATCGACTTGATTGTTGACGATGGCGAGGGCGCTGCGCTGTTTGCGGAGTGCAAATGGCGCAATGAACCGGTGGGCGAGGATGTTCTGGAAAAGCTCGTGTACCGAAGCGAGCTCTTTAGGCGGCAGCATAAAAGCTACGTGATCTTCTCGAAGCGTGGCTTTACGCAAGGATGTCAGGAAGCTGCGGCGAGCAGGGGAGATGCCAAGCTGATTTCGTTTGCCGAGATGTGTGAGCGGGATAACGCTGCTCGGGGGTAAAGCCTGTCCTCGAATGGCTGGAACGGGGCCCTCTGTTGTCGTGCTAGTTGCCAGCGGAATGCCGGTGGAAAGCGTGTCCCAGATTTCGGCCCCAGAGTGGGATGTCGTTTCCGAATCGGCTCTCAAGCGGAAATTGCATCCCGGAACGAGCGCTCAGACTGGGACGCACTTTCCGGATCGGCCTTCAAGCGGAAGCTGCGTCCCGGATTCTGGCTCCAGAGTGGGATGCCGTTTCCGGTTGAGGTATCTGGCGGAAGCTGTATCCTGGAATCGAGCTTCAGAGTGGGACGCGCTTTCCCGTCAGGAGCTCAAGTGGAAACTGCGTCCCGGATTCAAGCCTCGGAATGGGACGTGCTTTCCGGATGGGCTTCAAGCGGAAACTGTGTCCCAGAATCGACATGGCTTCAAGTGGAAAGCGCGTCTTAGAATGCCGCGCCGGCGTTTTTGGCGGTCGTGGTTGGAAAGGGGAGCATTACCTACAGACGCGATGACGGCGTGGCGGTGATCCCCATGGCGGCACTTGGGGCGTAGTGGTTTTGCGGGCGTGCCGTGCTTCCTTTACCGAAAATCCATTTGGTAAACCAGATGCTCGCGGATAGAATAAAGTTGACGGCAGCCCAAGGGTGATAGCTGGGCAGCGCCGTTGCTTGGTCAAGAGGTCAGTGCCTTAATGGCAGCGACTTGTTATGCTTCGAATGCTGCTTGAGTGCCTCGGAAAGTTCGATAAGCGCCGTGAAGAGCGAGACCAAAGCAACCAAGAGTTCTACGAGCTCTGATGGGCCCGGGATGACCGCTGATTCAAGTCACCGGGCCTAAACTTTTTCACGCATTTGAATAGAGCGGGCAACTCTCTTGGGGCCGTCTGCATGGCGTGTGCCTGGCGCATGGTATTGCGCCCAGCTTTCATGTCCGCGCGGCCACCTATCCTTACGGCAATGTAGCCGCCTATGTAGCAAGCGGCAGGCAACGGAGAAAGGCCCTAACCGTGTCAGTTGAAAAGACGCCGGGTATCTCGGCTATCGATACGACGAACTTTGCGCGCCAGATTGTGCTGGACTTTGAGTTTGCGCCGGTGCCAAAGCAGCGCCAGCGCCGTGGACTGCGCAATGAGATTATCGAGGTCGGCGCCGTCAAGCTCGATTACCACGGCAACGTTATGGGCGAGTTCTCGCAGTTTGTGCAGACGGAATTTACCGAAGGCGTTGCGTTTCCCGTCCGCGAGCTCACAGGTATATCGGCCGTGGACACCGCGATGGCCGACCCGCTCTACATGGTGATCAAAAGGCTCAGCGATTGGATCGGCCGCTACTCCGCCCAGATAGTTTGCTGGAGCGGGACGGACCGTCGACAGCTTATGACCGAGTGCCAGGCAAAGCAAATCGACCTTGCCGCATTTCCTACGGACTGGGCCAATCTGCAGGCGTTTTACACCTCGATCATGGACGTGGGCAGCCACGAGTGCGTCTCTTTGAATGACGCGGCGACGTGGTTTGGCATCGAGTTTGACGAGTCGACGGGTCACGCCCACAGTGCCCTAGCCGACGCGCGCGTGACCGCCAAGTTGCTCAAGCAGGTGATGGACGGGGACTATCGCGTGAGTCCGCGTGCTCAGGAGATCCGCCAGCGGTGGGGGATGGGCGATCGAGCCCAGATGCGCCTTTCCAACAAGTGCCCTGAGCTGGGCGACCTGCTGCTGAAGCTGAAGGCGGAGGGGAGGTAGGCGGGGCTCCGGGAATGACCTCTGACTCAAGTCAACGGGGCTCATTTTGCTTTCTTTGGAGCTTTCTCACGGGGCTGACTTTACTTCGTCTCATTTAGTATAAAGCGGCTGCTAGATTGCATAGTGATGATAAAATTAATCAACTCAACATCAATAGCTGTCGCTTTGCGCAATGAGGGGTTCCGAGACGTATGAACGAGTCTGACACACGGCTTAAACTCATTGATCCTGCGATTATGAAGTCGTGGGATCGCAATACCCAAGTCTTCACTGAGTATTTCTTTACCAGTGGCGAGATTGTTGTGCGCGGAAGTATGGTCACCCGTAAAGACAAGAAGAAGGCTGACTACCTTCTGATGTATGCTCCGGGCATCCCTATCGCAATCGTCGAGGCTAAGGATACGGAGCACACCGTTGATGCCGGTCTTCAACAGGGGATGGGATATGCCCAGCTGCTCGATATTCCGTTTGCGTACAGCTCAAACGGAAAGGGTTTTGTTGAGCACGATTTTCTTACCGGGAAAGAGCGCGCTCTTGCCATGGACGAGTTTCCCACTCCGGCGGAACTTTGGACACGATACTCAAAAGCTAAGGGGCTTGAACATCCGTATAGCCAGGAGATTGTGACCGCTCCGTATTACCAGGAGCACGGCGGCAATCATCCTCGCTACTATCAGTGCATCGCCATCAATCGTACGCTTGAAGCTATTGCGCGAGGTAAGAATCGCATCTTGCTCGTTATGGCAACGGGAACGGGAAAGACTTTTACGGCTTTTCAAATCGTTCATCGCTTGCGACAGACTACCGAGGTTCGTAAGGTTCTCTATCTGGCGGACCGCAATATTCTCGTCGATCAGACCATAGACGGCGATTTCAAGCCTCTCAAGAGGGTTACAACCAAGGTCGTAGGTCGAAAGCTCGATTCTGCTTACGAGGTCTATTTCTCGCTCTACCAACAGCTTGTTGGAGAAAACGGTGAAGAAATATTCCGCGAGTTCGACTCGGAATTCTTCGATTTGATTATCGTCGACGAGTGCCATCGCGGAAGCGCCGCGGCGGACTCCGCATGGCGTAAGGTACTTGAGTATTTCAATTGTGCAATTCAAATCGGTATGACGGCTACGCCAAAGGAGACTGAAGAGGTTTCAAACATTACCTACTTCGGCGAACCTGTCTACACCTACTCCCTTAAACAGGGAATCGAGGATGGCTTTCTCGCCCCGTATAAAGTTATTCGTCCTAAGCTGAACGTCGACATTTACGGATACCGTACTGAGGAAGGCACCATAGATGATCGCGGCGAAGCTCTGCCCAAACGTGTTTTCGAGAAGCAAGACTTCGACAGCGAGATTGTCATCAAAGAGCGCTACGAGGAAGTTGCCAAGCGGATAACTCAATTTCTAAAGGAGACGGATCGTTACTCCAAGACCATAGTCTTTTGCGTTGACATCGAGCATGCCGAAAATATGCGACGTGCCCTTGTAAACGAGAACGCCGATATCGTAAGAGATCACCCCACCTACATCATGAAGATTACGGGTGACGACAGGGAAGGTAAGGCTCAGTTAGATAACTTCATCGACCCCGACGAGAAATACCCGACCATCGTTACGACTTCGAAGCTTCTCACCACTGGTGTTAATTGCAAGACGTGTAAGGTAGTCGTGCTCGACAACAAGTTCGGTGAGCACGGAATGACGGAGTTCAAGCAGATTATCGGCCGCGGAACCCGTATCTGTGAGGACTACGACAAACTCTATTTCACCATCCTCGATTTTCGTGACGCATCGCGTTTGTTTGCAGATCCCGAGTTTGATGGCGAACCTGTTGTTGTGTTTGAGCCTAATCCGGGTGACCCCATTGCGGATCCGGGTCCCGGCGGCAATGGCGGCAGTCCCGTTCCGCCTCCGTCTCCGATCGTAGACCCACCCGTATTGCCGCCGGACGATCCGTCCTCCCATGTGAAATATCACGTTCATGGGGCCGACGTCTATGTAGTGTCGGAGATGGTGCAGTATTACTCCTCCGATGGCCTTCTTGTAACTGAGAGCCTTAAGGACTATACGCGAAAAAACATTCTCGGCGAATACGACACTCTTGACCACTTCCTAGCGGCGTGGAACTCTGAACATAAGAAACAAGCGATTATCGATGAGCTGCGCGCGCGTGGCGTATTCCTGGATGAGCTGCGGCTCGAGACTGGACAGGAGCAAATGAGCGACTTTGACCTCATTTGCCACATTGCTTACGACCAGAGACCTCTTACGCGCAGCGAGAGAGCCAATAGTGTCAAGAAAAAGGGCGTGCTCTATGAGTATGCCGGCGTCGCGCGTGAGGTCCTTGAAGCGCTTCTCGACAAATATGCGACGTCGAACCTCGTAGACTTGGACGACACCCACGTCCTCGACCTCGAGGAATTCCGTCGGTTTGGCAGCCCAATGAAGATCGTCGCCGCATTCGGCGGCAAACAACAGTACATTCAGGCAGCGCAGATGCTCGAGGACGAGCTCTACATCGCATAGAGAAAGGTAACGATAGCAAATGGCACTGGGATCTCTCGTAAAGACCCTGCAGAACATCATGCGCAAAGACGCCGGCATCAATGGCGATGCGCAGCGCATTGAGCAGATGACTTGGCTTTTCTTCCTCAAGATTTACGATGCCAAGGAGCAGGAGTGGGAGTTTCACGATGACTCCTATCAGTCCATCATCCCCGAGCGCCTGCGCTGGTATAGCTGGGCGCACGATGCGAAAGACGGCAAGGCGCTTACTGGCGATGAGCTTCTCGACTTTGTAAACAATGATCTATTCAAGACTCTTGAGAGTCTTGAGCTTGCACCTGATGCGCCTTTGCGACACGTCGTCGTCAAGGCTGCTTTTACTGACGCCAACAACTACATGAAGGATGGGATTCTACTTCGTCAAGTCATCAACGAGATTGACGAGTCGGTTGATTTTACCGAGTACAAAGAGCGCCACGCCTTCGGTGAAATTTACGAGACCATCCTGAAAGACTTACAGTCCGCGGGTAATGCCGGCGAGTTTTACACGCCCCGAGCGGTGACTGACTTTATGGCCCAGGCACTTGCGCCCAAGCTCGGCGAGACTGTGGCTGACTTCGCGTGTGGCACGGGCGGCTTTTTGACGAGCGCCCTCAAGATTCTCGACTCCCAGGTTCAGACTCCAGCCGATCGTGAACTCTATGCAAGATCGGTCTACGGCATCGAGAAGAAGCAGCTCCCTTACCTGCTGTGCGTGACCAACATGCTGTTGCACGATATCGATAATCCTGAAGTCTTTCACGATAACTCTCTCGAGAAGGATGTTCGCGAGTGGAAGCACAAGCCTGACGGCCAGTTTGACGTCGTACTTATGAACCCGCCCTATGGCGGGTCCGAGAGTGCATCGGTGCAAAACAACTTCCCTGTTGCACTCCGTAGCTCCGAGACCGCAGATCTATTCCTTGGACTCATTCTTTATCGTCTTAAGCGAGGCGGCCGCGCTGCTGTTATCATTCCGGATGGTTTTCTCTTTGGCCAGGATAGTGCAAAGACGGAGATCAAGCGTCGCCTGCTTGAGGACATGAACTTGCATACTGTCTTGCGCCTTCCACAGAGTGTTTTCGCTCCGTACACGAGCATCACTACTAACGTTCTGTTCTTCGATAATACGGGGGCCTCTGAGGGCGTTTGGTTCTATCGCATGGACATGCCCGAGGGGTATAAACACTTCTCTAAGACCAAGCCCATTAGGATCGAACATTTTGCACCTGTAAAGGAATGGTGGGAGAACCGTCGGGATATCGAGGAAGACGGCAATCCCAAGGCCAAGTACTATACGGTTGACGAGTTGCGAGACGGCGGTTTTAACTTTGACGTGTGCGGCTATCCTCACGAGGAAGAGGAGATCTTACCGCCTGACGAACTGATCAGGAACTACAAAGAAGAGCGCGCTAAGCTCGATGCCGAGATTGACCAGAAGCTTGCTCGTATTTGCGAGATTCTTGGGATTGAGGCGTAGATGAAGGCAAAAGACCTGAAGAACTCAATCCTGCAAATGGCGATTGAGGGAAAGCTCGTTCCACAAGACCCGAGTGATGAGCCTGCAAGCGTCCTGCTTGAGCGTATTCGTGAAGAGAAGCATAAGCTTATTGCTGAGGGTAAGGCTCAATTCCCGAAGGGCGGGGAGAGCATTATCTATATCGGTTCCGATGGCTCCCCCTATGAGAAGCACGTGGACACTAAGGGACGCGTTCTGAGCGACAAGTGCATCGCGGACGAGGTTCCGTTTGGGATTCCGGAAAGCTGGGCCTGGGCGAGATTTAGTGAAGTCATTGGAATTGCAGCGCGTTTGGTCGACCCGTTGAAATATCAGGACTTTCCTCATATCGCGCCTGACAACATCCAAAAAGGCACCGGAAAGCTCTTGTTCTGTCATAGTGTTAAGGCCGACGAGGTTAAGAGCGCCAATCACCTGTTCTCTGCAGGACAGATTCTCTATTCGAAGATTCGTCCAGCTCTTCGAAAGGCGGTTATCGCCCCTTTTGATGGGCTGTGTAGTGCGGATATGTATCCGCTCAACACCAAGCTGCAACCTGAATATGTCCTCACGGTTCTCCTCAGCAATTTCTTCACTGAGGAGACGCTTAAGGGTGATACGCGTGTCAAAATGCCAAAGACTAATCAGAAGTCATTGAACGTCATTCTGGTCCCAGTTCCGCCTCTCGCCGAGCAGCGCCGCATCGTCGAGCGGGTGAACGAGCTCATGCCCCTGGTCGAGGAGTACGGTGAGCTCGAGGACGCCCGCGAGGAGCTCGACGCCGCGCTGCCCGGCCGCCTGCGCAAGTCGGTGCTGCAGCTGGCGGTTCAGGGAGGGCTCGTACCGCAGGACCCCGCAGACGAGCCCGCGAGTACCCTGCTTGAGCGCATCCGCGGGCAGCGCCGAAAGCTCGTCGCCGAGAAGAAGATGAAGGCCCCGAAGGGCGGTGAGTCGATCATCTTCGCCGGTTCCGATGGCCGCCGCTATGAGAAGAGGGTGGACGCCAGGGGCCGCGAGTCCGAGCCCGTCTGCATCGAGGACGAGATCCCGTTCGAGATACCCGAGAGCTGGGAGTGG
>CABTAA010000028.1 GCA_902482615.1 uncultured Collinsella sp. | reverse complement strand
CGAGTACAAAGCCGCGACGCGATATTCCGTTCTTGATGTGATCGGCGATACCCATTAGGCGATCTCGGTGCGAGCGGCCTCGATAGCGCGTGTAAGCTGGTCGGCGCAGGAGGTCTTTTTCATACCGCAGGTATTACCGGCGAGAACCTCGATTACGCGATCGGCAGGAGCGCCCTCGACCAGCTTGGAGATAGCCTTGAGATTGCCGTCGCAGCCGCCGGTAAACTCAACGCCCATCACCTTGTTGCCGTCATCGGAAAGGTCAAGGTGAATATTGCGAGCACACACGCCCTGAGGCTTGTAATCAAACGAAATCATGCGATCCCCTCTCAGAATGTTATTCGAGACGACTATTATCCCCGTCTTTCCCTAAATGCAACGAGGCGCTTTGCCGGCAACACACATTACCAGCAAAGCGCCCTAAAAAGCTAACGTTATGCCCGAACCTACTCGAAGCTCAGCTGCTCCAGACGATCAAAGACTGTGTCGATACGAGTGAGGAAGTCCCACGGATCAAAGATCTCGTCGAGTTTCTCCTGGCTGACGGTGCAGCGCGGATCGGCCTCGAGACGCTCCTTAAAGGTGGGGCCGGAGACGCAATCCTGCACCTCGTGCCAAGTGGCCATAGCATTTTCCTGCACGATGGCATAAGCATCCTCGCGGGTGATGCCCGTGTCGACGAGGGCGAGCAGCACCTTGGAGGAGAAGATGAGGCCGCGTGTCTTGTTGAGGTTGGCCATCATGCGAGCGGGATACAGCTGCAGGCCGTCGATAACGCGGATGAGGCACTGGAACATGTGGTCGAGGGCGATGAAGCTGTCGGCCTGGGCGACGCGCTCGGCAGAGGAGTGCGAAATGTCACGCTCGTGCCACAGGGCGACGTTGTCGAAGGCAACCTGCGCGTTGGCCTTCACGACGCGCGACAGGCCGCAGACCTTCTCCATGGTGATGGGGTTGCGCTTGTGCGGCATGGCGGAGCTGCCCTTTTGACCCTTACGGAACGGTTCCTCGGCCTCGAGTGTATCGGTCTTCTGCAGATTGCGAACCTCGGTAGCGATGCGCTCACAGGTGGCCGCGGTGGTGGCAAGAACGCCGGCGAGGTAGGCGTGATGATCGCGGCTAATAACCTGCGTGGACAGCGGGTCGTGAACCAGGCCCAGGTGCTCGCAGACATATTCCTCGACAAACGGCTCGATGGAGCTGTACGTGCCGACAGCGCCCGAGATGGCACCAAAGGCAACGTTCTTGCGGGCATCCTCAAGACGGTCCAGATCGCGCTTGAGCTCCCAGGCCCAAGAGCCAAACTTCATGCCGAAGGTCATCGGCTCGGCATGGATGCCATGAGTACGGCCGGCGCAGAGCGTGTTGCGCTCCTCAAAGGCGCGACGCTTGCAGATCTCGCCGAGTTTTTTGACGTCCTCGATGATCAGGTCGCAGGCCTGGGTGAGCTGGTAGCACAGGGCCGTGTCGCCCAGATCGGAGCTGGTCATGCCATAGTGAACCCAGCGGCTGGGCTTGGGGTCGCCCTCGGGAACATCGGCATCGATGTACTCCTTCATGTTGGTCAGGAAGGCAATGACGTCGTGGCGCGTGACTTCCTCGATCTCATCGACCTTCGCCTTCTCAAAGTTGGCATGGTCGCGGATCCACTGGGCCTCGTCTGTGGAAATACCGATCTTGCCGAGCTCCGCCTGGGCCTCGCAGGCCAGAACCTCGATTTCCTGCCAAATGGCGTACTTGTTCTCGAGGGAGAAGATGTGTCCCATCTCCGGGCGGGTATAGCGATCGATCATAGCGGCTCCTTTTTGGTTATTGGCACGTTGGTCGTAACCTAACCATTGTACCGTGCGCAGGTGCAAGTATGGGCAGCAGGCATTAACCTAACATTTTGGAATTGGAGCGAGCAACGGGACGTCTGCGTATTTGCTTCGCAAATCCGCACCGGCTGCGGTCGATCCCCTCGGATTCAAGGTGACGATGGGGAAGACTTTGTTGAATTGGCCGTCCCGAGGTCTTCTGTGCTCCATGGAGCGGACAACGGGACGCCCGCGTATTTGCTTCGCAAATCCGCACCGGCTTCAGGCGCCTGTCGGCGCCTTCGCCTGCTCGCTACAAACGCTTCGCGTTTGCTTAACGCTCGCACCCTGGCGGGTTCGAGTCCCGGCGCTTGGTAGTAAAAAGCACGGCAACGTAACGCTGCCGTGCTTGTGCTTTTTACTGGAGCGGACAACGGGACTCGAACCCGCGAGTGTCAGCTTGGGAAGCTGATGCCTTACCACTTGGCGATGCCCGCATATGTGGGGGATAGTATAACGCCGTTGTCTTGTTCGATACAAGGGTGTCGATGCTTGTTTTAGCTGTGGAGAATCGTTTGAAAACCGCGCCAATTGTGGAGATGAGGACCTTTGTCTTTCTTTTCTTACCATCTTCTACCTGCACTTTTATCTGATTGTTGTATTTGAGCTCGATTTGTCAGAAATCGGGCAAGCTTTTGGTCAGGCTCCGGTACTTACCCGCATGAACCTCGGGGGTAGCCTCATCCTACGCGTCGCAACCTCCCCATGCGGCGCACGAGGGATAAGGAGCAGCCATGTCCAACGCACCCACGCACTCTGTCCACAGCGCAATCGCAACAGGTCCGCTGCTCCTGCTCCTCTTCCTGCTTTTCGGCTGCCTGACACCGGGAGCCGCATTTGCCGTCGATGGCTACGGTCAGCTCGGCTTCCGCACTATTAGCGATGATTGTGGGCCCTTCTTCATCGGCAAGTATGAAGCTCAAGACGCCTCGATTGCCTACTGCATGAACCAGGAGCGCCCCGGCCCCACCAAGCCGGGCGGCCCATGGCTCAACTTTGATCAAGGCTGGGTGTGGCTCGACGACGAGTTCGCGGCAATCGTTTGTCACGGATATCCTACCGCCACGTCGTTTGGCGGTTACCATCTTTCACCCGATCGCGCCCGCGCCGCAACCCAGCTTGCCGTATGGATGCTCAACGGCACTACCCATGTCGACGGTACTTACTCTTACACGACCGCTCAGGGCAAAACCAAGAGTGGGCACTTTACCGCTGACAATGAAGTCGTGGCGGCGGCGCGGTGGCTCCACGACAGCGCAAAATCAGGAAACATCAAAGCCGCTCCGCACCGCGCGCGACGCTATCTAGGAGCCGTATCGGGCGGCAGCAAACGTCAGGACATGCTCTATGTACTGCCGGCGGTCTCTGTTTCCTTCCAAAAGCAGTCTGCAAACGCTGCCATTACCAGCGGAAACAATACTTATCAGTTTGACGGGGCAACATTCGATATTTTTGAGAGCGCCAGCGGCGCGCGTGTCGGCACCATCCAGATGGACAGCAACGGTCGGGCGCAAGCAACTCTTCTGCCCAACACTGCATACTACCTAGTTGAAACGAAGGCGCCGGCCGGCTATGTCCCCCGTCGTGATCACATCGCCTTTACCACGGGAAATGACGGTGGGCAGCTCGCCATTGATGAACAGCCCGGCATCATCAACCTGCATATCGTAAAACTCGATGCCGCGACGAATGCCGGTCCCCAGGCGGGATCTTCACTCGCAGGAGCAGAGTTCACGTGTGTGTCACAATCAACCCCTGGATGGGCGCAAATCCTCACGACCGACGAAAGCGGTCAGGCCACCCTCGCCGATGTCCCCTTAGGAACCTTTACCATCTACGAATCAAAAGCCCCCGAGGGCTACCTGCCATCCAACGACAGCTGGACCTATACCGTTGGAGCCGACCAGCTCGGCGATTCAGGCGTGGTCGAGATCGAATCTCGCATTTCCGATATCCCCATTGCGTTTGACCTTGAGATTTCCAAATTCAAGGATTACGGCAATAGCGACCAATCCGGCCTGGAGCAACCGGCGGGTGGTGTTGTCTTTGAGGTTGTCAGCAACAGTTCTCAGCAGGTTGTTGGCACACTGGCCACAAACATCTATGGCTTTGCCTCCACCAAAGATCAGCCCGAAGCATGGTTCGGCACAGGCAAGCGACCCGCCGGTGTCCACGGAGCTGTCCCATACGACCGTGCCGGCTACACGATTCGCGAGGTTCCGGAAACCGTCCCCGAGGGTTTTAAACGTGCAGGGGAATGGACCGTCGGGGCCAATCAGATTTCCAACGGCGCCAAGCTTCAATATATCGTGGACAACCACGCGCTGTCGACGCATCTCCAGATTGTAAAACGCGATGCCCAAACAGGCGCTTCTGTTCCACTAGCCGGATTCACCTTCCAACTCCTAGACAGCAATCACGAACCTGTCTCACAAACTTGCTGGTATCCAGCACATAACGTAATGGACACCTTTACGACTGACGCGACCGGGACCGTCACACTGCCCGAATCGCTCGTGCCGGGCACCTATTATGTACGCGAGACCTCGGCCAAAGAGCCCTATCTTGTCGGCGAAGAGATCGAGGTAAACATACCCGCCGACATGAACCTAACGCCCGTTGCAGTCGCCTCGTATTATGACCACGCCGCGACCGGAAACATCAGGATCGTTAAAACCGATGCCATAGACGGCAGCAGCCTCGCGGGCGCCGTCTTTGAGATCCGCGCCTCGGGTGATATCGTGCGCCCCGACGGTAGCATTGCCGCGCTCGACGGTGAGACTGTCGCGACCGTCACGACGGATGAAACTGGAGAAGCACGCGCGGACAACCTCCCGCTGGGATCTGGCACCGCACGCTATGAGGTTGTCGAGACTCAAGCGCCGGCAGGCTTCTTACTCGATCGGACATCCCATATTGTCGACCTTACTTATGCCGACCAGAAAACACCCGTTGTAGAAGCACGGCTTAACGTATCCGACGATTACACCAAGGTTGATATCTCCAAGGTCGATGCAAGCGGTGAGCAGGAAGTGGAAGGCGCACAGCTCACCTTATATGGTCCCGATAAAACCGAAATAGACTCCTGGACCTCATCCGACAAGCCGCACCGCGTCGAACATCTTGCACCTGGCACCTACTCGTTGCGCGAAATGATGTCTCCGCGGACCTATGACCTTGCCGAGGAGATAACGTTTGAAATAAAAGATACGGGAGAAGTCCAATCCGTCGCGATGAAGGATGCGCCCATCGAGATCAAGGGGCAGGTCGACAAGCGTCAGGAACTTGTCCAACCTATCGAAAAGGGCCTGTTGGCTAACGGCGATGGTAAAAACCGCGCCACGACGCAAACCAATAGTGATGGGCTTTTCTCCTATACCATCGATGCTCGAAACGATTCCGCTACTTGGGTTGATGAGTTTACGATTACCGATGATCTTGAGTGCGCCAAAGACGGCACGGCGAGATTCATCTCAATCGAAACCCCCGTCGCCATCGGCGACCTCAACGGTCTGTGCAACGTGTGGTATCGCACGACGCCGTTGGACTCGACAGACGTCGATGAACCGGCGAACGCGACACTTGACGATGGGCACGAAAATCCTTGGCTTGAGTCCGACGAAGTAAAAGAGAGCCTTGGTGAGGACTGTCGCCTCGTCGATTACGACGGCTGGCGCCTCTGGAAGGCGGATGTCTCGACCGCGGAATCCACCACACTCGAGGCGGAAGAGCTCGACCTTGCATCCAATACCGTCGTAACGGGCATTCGAATTGAATACGGTGCGGTAGCTGCCGACTTTACGACTCGAAGCGATGCGGATTCTTGGACCCGCGATGATCTCAAAGATGAGCACGACGACCTTGACGATGCCAAAGCAATCCTTGGCACAGACGCTCGGGGCGCAGTCGTGCACATGCAGGCAACGTCGGCTTATACGCCCCAAACCGCACTCACCAACAGCGCGCGCGTCGATCTTTGCCGCAACGGCGGCAGCGATAAACTTGAGTCACATGACGAGGACCGTGTCATTCAACGCTGTACCCTACCGCAGGACCTACCGGCAACAGGATCAGCTCCCATCGCCGCTTGCATCACCGCGCTCCTGACCTCGGGTGCCGCAGCCCTATGGTTCGCTCGCCTTAGGTCGATCCCAAAGAACCGCTAGCACGATGAAAAAGCGGGCGAGCCAGTCCCCCGGCTCGCCCGCTTTCAATCATGTAAATCGCCGTATCTACTCTGCAGACGAAGATCCACCATCAACGATTGCCTGATCGGACTCAGGAATCCCATCGGCGCCCGTGCTCTGTTCTTGCTCCACCTCTTCGCTGATTGCGGAGGCGGGGGTCGAGCCCTTTGCACCCACGATGTAGGCAGCCCCAAATCCTAACGCAATGGCAATCAAGGTCAAAATCACGTAGACAGGCCAATGGCGCTTAATATACGAAAACACGTTGACTCCTTAGAGCTCCGTCTACGAACGGCGGATAACCTCGGTCACGACCTCGGATACCGTAGCAATGTTCGTCGGGTTGACATTGTGGGGCAGGTCGTCCTCGGTACGAGCGCAAGCCAGACGTGTGCCGTCCACACCGGCGATGGTGAGGGCTCGGCGGCTCGCCTCGAGCGCGGCGTAGGCATCGGTCTTGGCATAGGGCATCTCGAGCGCGCCACAATCGACATGGAACGACTTGCAGACCTTGCTGACCAGGTTCATGATGCGGCGATCGCCCTTGAGCAGTTGTTGTTCGCCCTCGACCGTCACAACCGAAAGCCTACCGGCGCCGACGGATTCAAGATTGATAAAGAATACGCCGCGGAGCTTATCGCGATGCGAAGCCAAGAAGGCCTTCATGCCGGCGCCATCACAATCCGAGGCACCCGTTGCCACAAACCAGATATCGTGACCGAGCAGCTCATCATCGCCCATAGAGGCGACAGCCAAGAGCATATCTTCGGAAGAAGCGCCATCGGAAGACGTAGCGCCGCCCTTCCAGCCATCGTTATCGTCCTCGAAGTTATCCCACGAACCGATACCGCGACCGGATTTCTTGGCATCGTAATCGTCTTCGACGCCCAGCCAGTCACTCATGCTGTCCTGCTCGTTTTTCTTTTTACGACCGAACAGGCCACCCAGGCCGCGCTTACGAGACTTGGGTGCCGCCGGGGCGGGAGCCGAAATGGTCTCGATCGGCTGCGCGCCCGACGCAACGGGCATAGGAGGCGCAACGGGTGCCGATGTGGGTTCGGGACCTTGGGCGGCAGCAAAGGGGTCGTTGACTTGGGCAGAGGGATCGGGAAGGTCGAACAGCGACGTGCGAGACGCAACGTTTGCCTGCTTCATAGACGGCAGCGACGGATCGGGGACTGAAGCCAGCGGAGACGAGGAAGGTGCAGGCGACGGTGCCGACGCCGGATCGGGAACATTCATCTGCGGACGCGGCGATGCCTGGGAGGAAATCTGGGCCATAAGGGAATCGACCGTTTCGTCCTGGGTGGGAGCGACATTGGCAACCGTGGCACCGGAACCACTCGGGGTCGGCATGGTGAAAATCTGCGTGGAATAAGGCCTCGACTCATCCGTCTCGGGAGTCTCGGAAACCGCAGGCACTTCCTCCTGCTCGACCTCGGTCGAATCACCCTGATCGGCTGCCGCGTATTGCTCTTCGTCAGAGTTGGCCTCGACGGACTCGTCCTCGGCAGCATCCTGAATTTCGGCAGCATCAATGGGCTCGTCATCGTCCACCGCGTCGCCCTGTTCATCGGAAATAGGAAGGGGCTCAGCAATCGCGGTGCCCTGCTTTTCAAACGTTATCGTGGAATCGAACTTCGCGGCATCAAACGACATGGTGCTATCGACGTGCTGCTGAGCCTCGAAAGACGTCGTCGCCTCAACAACATCCGCGGACGCCGGTTGCTGGGACTCAAAGGACGTTGTAGCTTCGGCGGCGTCGACGGGCACGGACTGCACAGCCTCGTTCTGCTCGAACTCTTGCGCCGCGAGCTCACGTGCCGCCTCGGCTGCCTGCTGCTGAGCGATAGCCTCCTGCTCGGCAGCCTCGCGTGCGGCAGCGCGCTTCTCCTCGAAATCGTCGACAAATTTCTTGCCCTTTGCAAGCGCACCCTTAAAGAAGTTGGAAGCGCTGGCGCCAATCGAAGAGAACGCGGATGCAATATCGGCATGGGGCGTTGCCGCGGGAATCTCGGCCGAGAAATCAGTATCGCTCTCGTAAGACACGCGCCTCGGCTGTTCAACGTAATCGTCGTCAGACTCGTCCGCAACGTCTTGCGCCGGCGCGGCGGGAGCCAAAATGTCCAGTCCTGCCGCGGGATCGATCGCGGACACCGCCTCGGACTCGGCAACGGCAGCGGTAACCGCGGCAGACTCATCATCCACGGTGACAACGGGGGCAGGCTCGGGCTCAAACGTCGGCTCCTCGCCCTCCTCGTAATCGAGCGTGCAGGACTCGGGAAGCATTCCGAGCGCACGGATGGCATCCGAACCAAAGCGGATGTTGCCGGCGGCGTTGCGATAGAGCTTGGGCTCGGCCGCGGCAGGCTCCTCCGCCGACTCGGCAGCGGAAACCTCGTCATTGAACTCTTCAGCCTGGACAGCCTGATTCTGATCCTCGGGCACGATGGCGCCAATCAGCGTCTCGTCGGCAGACGCACCCTCAAAGCCCTCGATCTGCTCGTCGAAAGCCTCACCCTGTTCGGGCTCGGTCTGAGTGTCGGGAGCAATCGGCTGACCGAACTCATCCTCGGCGTAGGTAGGCTCTTCGTACTCGATGGTGTTGCCGTAGTCGTTTTGCTGCTGGGCCGCGGCATACTCCGCCGCTGCACGCGCCATTTCCTCGGCACGACGCTTTTGCTCCCCAAAATAGGTATCGAACGGAACATCGTCGGGAAACTCGTTTTCGCCCTGGAAGGGAGCAACGTTGTCCATAACGCCGAGCATAGCGGCGACAGAAGACTTGTTGCACACCGCGCCGGACGTATAGGGAAGAATATGGCGGTTAGAGATGATGTTTGCCGCGTTGGCAAGCGCAACGAGGGAAGCGAGGATCGCGACAATCCACAGCAGAACCTTAAGCGCGCCGGGGAGCGGCAGGATGCGCAGGATGGCAACGGCAGCGGGGGCAACCGTGGCAAAGGGCAACAGCTTGGCGATGAGCGCACGATACGAAGCATAGGGCTCGCGGGCGAGCAGCTCAGCACGGGGAGAGTCGTAGTGTGCGACAACGACCACCGGGCGGTTGCGCGGAGACGCGAGCGGGCCCGAGGCCTTGTGGTAGGCGATGACATTTTGGCTCACGCCCGTCTTGCCCAGGCGCGAAACCACGGGATGCCCTGTGCGCTCGAGCACGTAGAGCACGGCATCGACAATGGCCAGCAAGGTGCCGACCAAGCCGATACCGCCGCCGATGCCCATCAGCAGGGCGCCGGCAAACGCAAGAATACCGGTAACGGCAAATGCCAACCTACTGGGCGCCGGGGCATTGAACTCCTGAACCTCGGGGTCAAAGCCGTGGTTGCGGAAGATCTGAGCGATATCCTCGGCAGCCAAGCGCTCTTCTTCGCTGCATGCCGGCGTAATGCCGGTGTTCTGCAGCAGGTGGTTAATATAGTTCTGGGTGTTCGCCATGTGCGCTCCACATCCATAATCCGACAAATAGGCCCAATGCATGCACATTAGAACCGTATATAGTCGAAAGTATACCCCGAGCGAGCGCAAACGACCGAATTCGGGCCATCTTAACGCCACGAGCGGACAAGGATATAGCCTAATCTCCATATCGGACTAAAATCATGGCAGCAAACTACCTTCTCATGCGAGGATTCTATGACGGCAAGCGACGCGACCGCGACAATTAAAAAGGGAAGTTCGGAGCCCAGTTTCGATAAAACGGCTCAGCGCATCCTCAATCTTTTCTTTGTGCTCAACAGCTCCCCCGAACCGCTGACGACCGAGCAGATCGTCTTGGATTCTGACCTGGGATATGGCTCGGGCAATATCGACTCGGATAAGCGCAAGTTTCGACGCGATCGTGACAAGCTGCTCGAACGCGGCATCTTAATCAAGGAGGTTCGCCCCACCGGCGCGCAGGAGACCGAGGAAAGCTCGTGGACAATCGACCGCGAGCACACGTTTGCGGCAGGCGGCCTCATTACCGCAGACGACGCCGATATCCTGCTCAACGCCATCGACCAGACACTAGCGGCCGGCTCATCCACTTTTGCCGCACCGCTTGCCGATATTCGCTCCAAGATTGCCTATCTCACCGGCAGGACGACGGTAGACGAGGCGCCGATCAGCCGCTCTCCCACCGTCGATGCGGTTTGGAGCGCCTTTGCCGAGCGTTGCGCGCTGCGATTTTTATATCAGAACGGACGCGGCGAGCAGAAAGAGCGTACCGTCCGCGTCTACGGCATGTTCGAGCGCGAGGGCGTGGCGTATTTCTGCGGCCTCGACAATGCCACCGACGACATCAGGACATTCCGCTGTGACCGTATCGTTCGCGCTTGGCGTCCTTCGAAGGCCTACGCCATCCCCGCGGACTTCAATCTCAACGACTATCTGTTCTTTGAATTCGATTTTGCCGACCGACCGCCCGTTGCAGCTACGTTCTCGTTCGCCCCTCAGACGCAGATCGATATGATCAACGGCCTCACGCGTGGGCGAGGTGAGCTCGCACACACCGATGCAGGATGGACCTGGACCGTTGACGTGCGCGACCTTGAAGCCGCCGCCTCATTTTGCATGGCCCACGCCATGGACGGCATGAGGCCCATGGCCCCCAAATCGCTCAAGCAGGCGTGGAACCACCTCATCGAAAGGACGGTGCACGAGCATGCCCGTGCGTAAACTCACCAGCGAGCAGAGGTTCTCGCGCGCCATCGACATTATGGAGGCCCTCTACGCCGCAGACGAGAGCGGCATGACACGAACCGAGATTTGCAGCCGCTTTGACATCACGGGGGCGTCGCTCGACGAGATTCTCGAGATCGTCTCGACGCTCGCGGACCGAGAATCGGGCGCGCGCATCATCTGCGAATGCCGCGGCGAGCGTGTGGTCCTCACCGGTGACGCCGGGCGTGTGCTACCGTTGCGCCTGAGTGCCGCCGAGGGCGCTGTGCTCAACCATGAACTTGAATCGTTGGGAATCGAGCCGCAGACGGCAGCTCGGATTCGACATGCCCTTCTACCCGAAGAGCTTGGCTATAACCAGCGCGTCTTTGACACCGTCAACCACGGATCGCACTGGCAGCAGCTGAGCTGCGCCATTCAGGACGGCGTTCGCTGCCGCATCTCGTATCGCTCGATGGACGATGCACGGCCACGCGAGCGTCTGGTCGACCCCTTGCGCATTACGGCAAACGGCGACCAAACATACCTGATTGCCTGGGACATCGCGGTCGATGAGCAGCGCACCTATCGCATGGATAAAATCGAGGGACTCGCCTTGACGGAAGACTCCGTCGTGCCTCACGCACCGGACGTCGCATCCCTCCACGACTCCCTTGCCCGGACGCAGCACAGCGCAAAGCTCCTGATGCCATTCGATATGGCGGAGCATCTGGACTGGGCCGGCATCACCCTAATCGAGCGCAGCGGGGCAGACACGGCAACGGTAACCGTGCATTACGGCTCCGAGCGTTGGCTGCTGAGCCAGATAATCGCAGCGGGCGGAGCCATCCGCATCTTGGATGACCCCACCCTGTCAAAGCGTCTGTGCGATATGGCAAAAACCCTCGTCTGTCCGCTTTAGCGTCGCCGCTCGTGGCGTGCACGCCACAGCTGCAGATAGTGCCCGATCTGCGCCGATTCGATGCGCTGGTAGGAGCTCGTGGGCAGCGACGTTAAGAACTTCTTTCCGTAGCCCTTCGTCACCAGGCGCGGGTCGGCCAGAATCAGCACGCCGCAATCGGTCGACGAGCGGATAAGGCGGCCGGCC
>CABTAA010000027.1 GCA_902482615.1 uncultured Collinsella sp. | reverse complement strand
CGGGCAGGATCTTGGCGGGAATCACCGCCATACACGCGGCGCTGACCGCACACATAAGACCTGCTGCTAGGCCAAGCGGCGAAATATTCAGGCTGGTGGGGTCGCCGCCGGTGGCGATTAAAAAGGTTCCACCCAGAGCCAGGCCAATGCCGATGACTTCGCGAGTACGCGGCATGCGGCGATCGATCACGCAGGTGTAGCCCATGATGATAACGAGCTGCAGGCACTGGAGCACCGTCGCGGTTCCGGCGTTCGTCAGGCGCACGGCCGAAAGATAGCAAAACTGGTTGAACAGCAGGCCAAAGGCGGTAAAGAGCAGCAGCTGCTTGCGATCGGCGGGTGTGGTCCAGAGCTTAATCAGGCGCTCGCGGTCGCGCGTAACAACCACGGCCATAAAGAGTAGACCGGCGAGAATCTGACGCACGCTCATAAGCCACAAGGTGTCGACGTGGTAGGTATCGAACAGAAAGCTCGCGCTGGTGCCCGAGAAGCCCCAAAATGAACCGCCCACCAGCGTAGCCAAGACGCCCGTGATCATCTTGCGCGTCGAAGCGCTGTTCAGGCGCTCGCGCCAGGCGCGGCGGGTGCTACGGCTGAGCTCGTCGGTGCCCTCGGGCACATCAATGTTCGATATATCGGTCATCGGCACCGAAGCCCCTGCGCCTTCAACCTGCTCGACACACTCTTTGCTCATTCCACTCCCCCGAAACAGCCTGGAAACAATTCGGCTTACCTTACCACGGCGAAGTCACCAGCTGGAGGCTTGTCCGCTTATCGGTAGGACAATTCCGCAGGCGTCTTTCCATAGCTCGATACCGCAATGGCCTTGCATTATGCGACAGCCAAATCGCGGCAGCAGGCTCTTTTGAAATGGATGCGACAAAGCCCCCGAATTCCACAATGTAAGCGATTTTTAAAAATGTTCTTGCCACCGAGTTCAGGCTCCGTTATATTATCCCTTGCGCGCTTGCGCACCCTTGATCGGGCGTTTAGCTCAGGGGGAGAGCGCTTCCCTGACACGGAAGAGGTCAGAAGTTCAAATCTTCTAACGCCCACCAAATGTTCGCAGCTCAGAGGCTATGTCCTCTGGGCTGTTTTGTTTTTTGCCACCAAGCGCGCCGCCAAATAAGTCATCAAATATTGATCCAAGGTCTGTACGCGATGGTCTTCGCGTCCCGTAGAGGTGCCGGCAGATTGCATACGTCCTGGCCGATCGTGACCGCAACATGTTGGTCAAGCACAATCTTTTGGATTCTTTTGGCGTGAGCGGCTTGGTTTTGGTAGGATTTGTCAGCGGCTTGACTAAGGGGGTTTTATAACTGCTATGCAGGTAGCCGTGTTGGTAACGTTTTACCGACTTGCCAAGAACCCCTCATTTTTAATGCGTCTGCAAAATGACTAATTGCTTTGACCTGCTGAAACACTATATGTTGTGTTTGACCTAAAAAAAGAATACAGGATATAGATGCGTCTTTGTCGTATGATAGATGGCGGACAGAGAACGAAGACCTTAACTGCCTCTTTTGAACGTGTCCTTGAGCCGCTTGATCGGCTCCAGGGAATGTCCGCATGGAGGCTTATGGTTTATCGAGAACACAGATTGCGCGACGGCGCCGCAAGACAGGGGCAAGCCCTGCCGGGTATCGTTTGGCTCTGAAGCGCGATGAGGCTACGATGCGAAAGAGGCAAGAGGATGAAGATCATCAAGCGCAGCGGCACCGAGGTTGTCTTTGACATCGATAAGATCGTCAATGCCATCCGCGCCGCAAACTTGGAGGTCGAGGAGAGCTCTCGTCTTACCGACCGCCAGGTGGTTTACGCGGCACAAAACGTCGCCGAGGCATGCGAGAACGCGGGCCACACCGTGTCGGTCGAGGAGATTCAGGATCTGGTCGAGGACGAGATCATGCGTCTCGACTGCTACGAGGTCGCTCGCCATTACATCATCTATCGCTATGTTCAGAGCCTGAAGCGCCAGAAGAACACGACCGACGACAAGATTCTGTCGCTGATTGAGTGCAACAACGAAGAGGTCAAGCAGGAGAACTCCAACAAGAACCCGACCGTCAATTCCGTTCAGCGTGACTACATGGCCGGCGAGATCTCCAAGGACCTGACTCAGCGTGTGCTGCTGCCCCAGGAGATTGTGGATGCTCACAATGAGGGTCTGATTCACTTCCATGATTCGGACTACTTTGCCCAGCACATGCATAACTGCGACCTGGTGAACCTGGAGGATATGCTCCAGAACGGTACTGTTATCTCGGGTACGCTGATTGAGAAGCCGCACAGCTTCTCGACCGCCTGCAACATCGCGACGCAGATCATCGCCCAGGTTGCTTCCTCCCAGTACGGCGGCCAGTCTATTTCGCTGACCCATCTCGCCCCGTTCGTCGAGGTGAGCCGTCAAAAGATTCGCGGCGAGGTCGCTCGCGAGCTCGAGGAGCTCGGCGTTTCCGCATCTCCCGAAAAGGTCCGCGAGGTTGTTGAGGATCGCCTGCGTGACGAGATCCGTCGCGGCGTCCAGACGATTCAGTATCAGGTCGTGACCCTTATGACCACCAATGGCCAGGCGCCGTTCGTGACGGTCTTTATGTATCTTAACGAGGCCCGTACGCCTCAGGAGAAGCACGACCTTGCCATGATCGTGGAGGAGACGCTTCGCCAGCGCTACGAGGGCGTTAAGAACGAGGCCGGCGTATGGATCACCCCGGCATTCCCCAAGCTTATCTATGTACTCGAGGACGATAACGTTCACGAGGATTCCCCGTACTTCTACCTGACCCAGCTGGCTGCCAAGTGCACTGCCAAGCGTATGGTGCCCGATTACATCTCCGAGAAAAAGATGCGCGAGCTCAAGCTGTCGAAGGGCGAGACCGCGGGTAACGGCGACTGCTATACCTGCATGGGCTGCCGCAGCTTCTTGACGCCCGACCGCTCCGGTAACGGCTTTAACAACGTTGCCAACGCGCTGAACTACGACCCGAACAAGCCCAAGTACTATGGTCGCTTTAACCAGGGCGTCGTGACCATCAACCTGCCCGATGTCGCGCTGAGCTCGCACCAGGATATGGATAAGTTCTGGAAGATCTTCGACGAGCGCCTTGAGCTGTGCCACCGTGCCCTGCTGTGCCGTCATGAGCGCCTGATGGGTACGCTTTCTGACGCCGCACCGATTCTGTGGCAGTACGGCGCCCTCGCTCGTCTGAAGAAGGGCGAGACGATCGACAAGCTGCTCGTGGGCGGTTACTCCACCATTAGTCTGGGTTATGCCGGCCTGTACGAGTGCGTCAAGTACATGACGGGCCACAGCCACACCGAGAAGGAGGGTACGCCGTTTGCCATGGCCGTCATGCAGCGCATGAACGACAAGTGCGCCGAGTGGAAGGCCGAAAGCGATATTGACTTCTCGCTGTACGGTACCCCGCTTGAGTCGACGACCTACAAGTTCGCCAAGTGCCTGCAGCGTCGTTTTGGCATCATCCCGGGCGTGACGGACAAGGGCTACATCACCAACAGCTACCACGTCCACGTGTCCGAGGAGATCGACGCATTCGACAAGCTTAAGTTTGAGGGCATGTTCCAGCAGCTTTCGCCGGGCGGTGCCAT
Source organism: uncultured Collinsella sp. (assembly GCA_902482615.1). GTDB lineage: Bacteria > Actinomycetota > Coriobacteriia > Coriobacteriales > Coriobacteriaceae > Collinsella. The sequence continues at coordinate 8,682 of CABTAA010000027.1, read as the reverse complement.
CTCCTACGTCGAGGTTCCCAACATGCAGGACAACCTCAAGGCTGTCATTCGCGTGATGCAGTACATCTACGACAACATCATGTACGCCGAGCTCAACACCAAGAGCGACTACTGCCAGGTGTGCGGCTACGACGGTGAGATCAAGATTGTCGAGGATGACGGCAAGCTGGTGTGGGAGTGCCCTAACTGCGGCAACCGCGATCAGGAGAAGATGAATGTTGCCCGTCGCACGTGCGGCTACATCGGTACCCAGTTCTGGAACCAGGGTCGAACCGAGGAGATCCGCGACCGCGTGCTGCATCTCTAATAACTATCCCAGGCTGTCCCGTAGCGAGGCCCCGGACCTTTACTCGCTATTTCGGACAGTCCTGGCTCACGACGGAGGCGCCACTGGCGCCTCCTGTTCGTGCGGAACTCATATCGAGCAAAGGTCCGGGGCCTCGCTACGGGGCAGCCAAGTTGACGTAGCTGAGATGCAGCATGCGGTCTGCTCACTCCTCGAAGTTCTTAGCGGAAATGAGTTGAGCTGCAATGACGATCTGCTTGCAATGGCGGTTGAGCTGCAGCTGAGAATTTATTGGACCTCGAACCCTATACTCGATGTTCGCTTCGTTCATTGAGTTACCCTTTGCATGAGGCCGGGACATATCGTCCCGCCCGCAGTTTCGCAGGCCGAAGGCCGAGAATGTTTGAGGACGGGATGATATGTCCCGGCCTCCCGGGAGAGTTACCTATGAATTACGCGAACATTAAGTATTTCGACATTGCTGATGGGGAAGGCGTTCGTACTTCTCTGTTTGTGAGCGGGTGCCGTCGTGGGTGCAAGAACTGCTTTAACTCTGTCGCGTGGGACTTTGCTGCGGGTGAGCCGTTCGATTGTGCCGTCGAGGACAAGATTATCGAGAGCCTCGGCCATCCCTTTATCGATGGCCTGACGATTCTGGGCGGCGAGCCTATGGAGCCCGAGAATCAGGCGGGGCTTGTTGACTTTATCGAACGCGTGCGTGCGGCCTATCCCGCGGGGTCGGGCAAGACCATTTGGTGCTTTACCGGCGACGTGCTCGAGGAGCTTATGCCGGGTGGTCGTCACCATACCGAGGCGACGGACCGTATCCTTGCCTGCCTCGATATGTTGGTGGATGGCCCGTTTGTTCAGGATCTGTACGATATCTCATTGCGTTTTAGGGGCTCGAGCAATCAGCGCGTGATTGATATGAACGCCACGCGCGCCCGTGCTGTGCGCGAGGGCGTTGCGCTTTGCGACGCTGTGGAGCTTTGGCGGGACGATCCGGTCTATTCGACCCATACTATGTAGCTTGTGGCCGATGCCAAAGGGCGTGGTACCATAGCGCGAACGTAAAATCGGAAAAGTGAGGCCCAGATGGTCGATCAGGAAAAAGTCGAGGCCGCCATTAAGCTGTTGCTTGAGGGCATAGGCGAGGACCCAACTCGTGAGGGCCTGCTGGAGACCCCGGCGCGCGTTGCCCGTATGTATGGTGAGATCGCCGGTGGTATGGACCAGAGTGCCGAGGAGCACCTGTCCAAAACCTTTGCCGTCGCTTCGAACGATTTGGTTATCGAGCGCGACATCACGTTTTACTCGCTGTGCGAGCATCATCTGCTGCCGTTTTACGGCAAGGCTGCCATTGGCTATATCCCCAACGGCCGTGTCGCAGGGCTTTCTAAGCTTGCCCGCACGGTAGAGGTCTACGCCCGTCGTCTGCAGCTGCAGGAGCAGTTGTGCGCACAAGTTGCCGATGCCCTCATGGAGTATCTCGCTCCCCAGGGAGCGATTGTGCTCATGGAAGCTGAGCATATGTGCATGACCATGCGCGGCGTGCAAAAGCCTGGCACCAAGACCGTGACGCTCGCTCGTCGCGGCGTCTTTGAGGCCGATCCGGCGCTCGAGGAGCGATTCTTTAGGATGCTGGGACGCTAACTATGAGAGTCGTCAACGACTTTACATCGAATACTGACGAGGGAACGCCGCGTCGCGGTTTTATGGCTTCGGGCCTGGCGCCTTTTGGTGCCATGCCTCGCATTGATTACATCTGTGCCAACGGTCTGTTCCGGCGGCACCTGGGCAGCATTGCACAGTTGGAATCGGGGCGCATCTTCTGCCGCCACGGTATTGACCACCTGCTGGATGTCGCTCGCATTATGTGGATCAAGAATCTCGAGGAACAGCTCGAATTTGACCGCGAGGTCATCTACGCCACGGCACTTCTTCACGATATCGGCAAAGATGAACAGTATGAATCGGGTATATCCCATGATGTTGCAAGCGAACGCGTCGCTGATGCGATTCTCGGCGGTATGTCCGATGACGTAGCGTTTGAGCCGGCCGATGCCGCAGCCATTAAGACGGCCATTCTGGGCCATCGAAAGCTGCGCGTGAACAGCCAACCGCTCGAGCGCCTGCTCTATGCAGCCGACAAAGCGTCGCGCGCCTGCTTTGCATGCCCCGCGCGCAATGCTTGCAACTGGAGCGATGATAAAAAGAACCTGTCGATTCGCGTGTAGTTAGTTTACGCGGTCGGGGTTCTAAACGAAGGAGACGATCGCGATGAGCAACAAGAAACTGCCCGAGAATGCAACCAAGACTGAAGGCGCCGAGCTCGCCCGCCGTGGAAGGGGCGAAATATCCACCGCAACGGCGGTGCCCCACGTGAACTATGACGATCTGCGCCATGCCGACCGCATCACCGTTGAAGGTCTTGAGGTTTTTGCTAACCACGGCGTGTATCCCGAAGAGAACGCGCTGGGCCAGAAATTCATCGTGTCCTTGGTGCTCTATGCTGACCTGCGTGCAGCGGGAGAGCACGATAACTTGGACGCCTCGATTGACTACGGCTCGGTGTGCCACGATGTCGATGGCTATCTGCGCGAGCATATGTTTAAGCTCATCGAGGCGGCAGCTGAAGGTACGGCCCAGATGCTGCTGCGTCGTTATCCCTCGCTGCTTGGTGTACGCATCAAGCTCGATAAGCCGTGGGCGCCTGTTGGCCTGCCCTTGGCAAGCTGTGGCGTCGAGATCGAGCGTGTGCGCTAACCGGTTCTAATACGTCTCTATGGGTGGCTGCTTGAGCCGCTGCGACAGCGCTCTATTGTTGGGGCAGTACGTGTCGAGCAGGGCGTGAAACCGCTGATTGTGGCTGGCTCGAGCAAGTGGACGAGCTCGTGGGTGACAACCATGTCGAGGCATTCGACGGGATAGGCGGCAAGTTCTCGTGCGATGCGAACGGCGCCGGATTTGGGCGTGCATGAGCCCCAACGCGTTTTCATGCTGCGTACGGAAACGCGGGAAACGGCGACGCCCATTGCGATTTCGTACGCATGCACCATATCGCGCAGCGCTGTGGTGACCTCGGAGGCATAGAGCTGGTCGATGTGGGCTTGGAGCTCATCGGACGTTAGGCCGTCGAGGATTGCGTGCCGCTTGGCCTGCGGGCCTTCGTCCGATTCATCGGTACCCATAAAACTTGCGAAGGTAGCCTGCTTGGGCCGCGGTGCGGGTGGCTCAAAGTTGTGGTCGAGTGCATCCTGAACGGTGATGGGTTTGCCCCAAAGCGCAATGATGGACGAGGGACTGAGCGGCTCTCGCGCCGTCGCCTGACGTTGCTCGCGCTGGGCAAGTCGGCTGATAATCCAGGCGCTGTTGCGCTTCACAAACGCTTCGATACGCTCGCGGCTGGCGCCGAGCGGTGCACTGGCGTGGACCTCACCGCTCGATGTGACGCGTAGGTTGAAGTTCTTGACGCACTTTTTGGTAACGATGACGGGGATGGGCGTCCCATCCGGTCGGGATGCGGAAATCGTAAACTGCTGCGTCAAAAGCGGTCCTTCAGATTGGGGACGGGCCGGCATGTCGACCGTTCGGCATGCCGGCCCGCTCAAGGGATGTGAAATTAATAACGCTCAAAGAAGGCAAGCGCGTTGTCGCTGCAGAGCTTCTGCATCACGGTCTTGCCAAAGTGCTTGGAGAGCATGTTCTGGAACTCGGGCATCTTGCTGGCATCGGAGAGGAAGGCGGGCACCGTGGCACCGTCCCAGTCGCCGCCGAGCGCGATGACGTCCTCGCCGCCCAGGTCGAGCCAGTGCTCGATATGTGCCGCTAGCTGGTCGAAGGTGACGTCTGCGGCGGTCTTGTCGGTTGCGTCGTTGGAAAGGAACTCGCTGCAGTAGTTGAGGCCGACGATGCCGCCCATGTCGCGAATGGTACGGAACTGGTCGTCGGTAAGGTTGCGCTTGACGCCGCAAACCGCACGGGAGTTGGAGTGGCTGGCGACGAAGGGGCGCGTGGCGTGGGCGACAACCTCGTCAAAGCACTCATCGTTGAGGTGGGAGACGTCGAGTACCATGCCGGCATGCTCCATTTGCGTAAGTGCCTCGACGCCGGCGGCGGTAAGGCCGGCGTGGGTGTCGTGGCCGCTCGCGAGCGGTCCCTGCGCGTTCCAGCTGAGTGACGACATAAGCACGCCCAGGCTCTTGAGCACCTCGATCAGCGCGGGGTCCTCGGCAAAGAACGTGGCGTTTTCGATGGTGTGGATACAGGCGATCTTGCCGTCCTTGAGCGCGGGGCGAATGTCTGCGGCGCTGCGCACGTTGACCATGCGGTCGTGGTTGAGCATTGCCTGGCCGCTCATATGCGCCATGATTTGCGCCTGGAAGCGCGCGGCGTGGGCGGTGGGGATCTCGTCGGGGACAAACGTAGCGAAGCACTGTGCCCACGGCGTGTTGCCGATCTTTGCGAGCGAGATGGCGCAGGCGTTACCCTCGATGAGGTCGAAATCTTGCGGATGCGTTTCGTCGCCGGGGAAATAACCGTCGGTGCCGGCGGTAAAGCGCAGGTCGAGATCGAGCGTGGCCCAGCCGATTCGGTCGGCGGTGTCGCAGTGTAGGTCAAATACGGGATATGCCATGGTTCCTCCGGTTGCAGCGTTTCTTTGCAAACTGTCTTCAAATTGTATGACTAGGGTATAGTTAGCGCCATATGTTCATGGCGGCCCGTGTTGTGCGCCGCCCTTATCACGGAGGTTTCCATGTCCAACCAGGGCAAGAAGGTCAAGACTCATTATCGCGGCACGCTCGACGACGGCACGCAGTTCGATAGCTCCTACGATCGCGGCGAGCCGCTGGAGTTCACCTGCGGCGCCGGCCAGATGATCAAGGGCTTCGACGCCGCTGTTGTCGACATGCAGGTGGGTGAGAAGAAGACCGTGCACATTCCTGCTGCCGATGCCTACGGCGAGCACAATCCCGAGATGGTTCTGACCTTCCCGGCCGAACAGGTTCCCAACATCGAGCAGATTGAGAAGGGCATGAAGCTCTTCCTGTCCACGCCGAGTGGTATGCCCGTCCCCGCCGTGGTCATCGATGTAACGCCCGAGGCCGTGACGCTCGACGCCAACCACGAGCTGGCCGGTAAGGACCTCAACTTTGATATCGAGCTCGTCGAGGTCGAGGGTTAGAGTATGCCTGAACGCTTGGTTTCGACGACATGCTTGGGAAATCTCAACGATCCGTCCTATGAACTCCTGCTTCGCCGGAAGTTGGGCGGCGTCTTTGAAGTTGACGAGCTACTGCTCGATTGGGACCAGGCTGATGTATACGCGTTTGTGGGCGTGACGGAGCTGGGGCGCACGGTCGATGTTCGGCTGGATACTGCCGACGGCGGTCGTCTTGCCGACGGCGACGTGCTCGCCATTGACCGTTCGGGCATGGTGCCCGTGGCGGTTGTCGTGCGCTTGCGCAGCGCCGAGGTTTATTTGGTCGAAGTTGACCGCATGGACCCGATTGCGCTCGCGCATTCGTGCTGGGAGATCGGCAACATGCATGCGCCGCTCTTCCGGGGCGACTCGGACGAGCATACTGTGCGCATGTATACGCCGGTGCAGCCTGTTTTGGGCCGCATGCTCCGGGGTGTCGAGGGTGTTCGGCTCTCTCTGGTTACCCGTGAACTCGATGCGGACCGGCGCTTTGCGTCGAGTGCGGCGGAGGTCGTCGTGAGCATGGCTCCCGACTTTACCATCGTAAAAAAGGCGCGCGGCTAAGCGCGCGTATGCGCAAGACGGGCTTTGAGGGGCGACCGATCAAGGTCCGTCTTGCTGTTGATATGAGGCTTTGGGGGAAGCATATGGGTCTTGAGGGAATCAAACTGATTGCATGCGATTTGGACGGCACGTTGCTGCATCCGGGGGAGCGCGAGCTGCGTTCCGAGGCCTTTGAGCTTATCGATGAGCTGCATCGTCGTGGTATCGTGTTTATGCCGGCGAGTGGCCGTCAATATGCGAGCTTGCGCTACCTGTTTGCCCCGGTGGCCGATGAGCTCGCCTATGTATGCGAAAACGGAACCCTGGTGATGAGCGAGGGGCGTGCCGTCGTCAAGCGTTCCATGGAGCGTAGCCTTGCTATGGTTATCGCGAATACCGTGGTTGCGTATCCCCATACCGACATGACCCTTTCGTGTGAGGGGCACATCTACACCATGAGCGGCAACGATGCGTTCGTCGACCATTTGCGCTATGTGGTCCACTGCGATGTGGCGGTGGTCGACCGTCCCGAGGACATCGACGAGGATGTCATTAAGATTGGCTTCCAGACGCCCGAGGTGGATTATCCGGCGGCCCGGGAGTATTTCGAGCGCCTCTTTGGCGACCGTGTCAATGTGATGACGTCAGGAACCGCATGGACGGACCTTATCGGTTTCGGTTCGGGCAAGGGCTCCGCGCTTGCCGATTACGGTCGTGTCCTGGGGATTTCGCCCGATGAGATGATGGCGTTTGGCGACAATGAGAACGATCGCGACATGCTCAACGTCGTGGGCCATCCCTATCTGATGGAGAGCTGCAACCCCACCATGCGCGGTATCAACGATCGCGTCCGTTACGTGCACACGGTCGAAGAAGAGCTGCGCCGCCTGCTCGCCGAGTAGGTTTTCGGGACATGCCTAGAAATGTACTGTTTGCTGTAACGGATGGGAAAGTAGATTTGCAGGCATGCCCCAAAGGCTACCGGCAGTCGGGGCAGAGTCCCTCAAAGATGGTGTAGTGCGAGCTGACGCTCCATCCGATTTGTTCGGATGCCCTGGCGTCGAGCTGGGCATCGAAGGGGAGCGGCACGTCGATGACGCGGCTGCACGAGGTGCAGATGATATGTGCGTGCGGCTCGATGGTGCGATCGAAGCGGCTGCCGCCCGGCGTCTTAATAGAAAGAATCTCGCCGGCGTCGGCTAAGAGATTGAGGTTGCGGTAGACCGTGCCGCGGCTGATCTTGTCATCCTGTTCGCGTACGACATTGTAGATTTCGTCGGCGGTGGGATGGTTATAGCTTTGGCGCACAGCGTCAAGAACCAGCTTTCGCTGCCTGGTATTCCTTCTTTGCACCGCCATGCGCCTCGCCTCTTTTCTGTAAACGGTATGAAGCAAATGATACCTTATTTAGAACACAATACTAATAGCGAGGGCTAAAACCATCCTCGTTGGCAAGCGGGGTGCGAGCTTGAGCGTCTACAAGGCGAAAACGTGTCCCCATGCGCTCATAGGAGGCATGAAGCGCCTCGAGCAGAGACACGATGTTTGCCGGCGTGCCCTGTAGCTCCATCTCAACCGAGCCGTCTTCCATATTGCGCACCCAGCCGGTGAGGGAGCGCGCCTGTGCGAGGTTGGTGTTGGTGAAGCGGAAACCGACGCCCTGGACTTGCCCCTCCCACCGCAGGAAATAGCGCTGCGGGGCGTCTTGAGTGGCCTCGTCGCTTGCGAGCACGGTGAGCCTGCGGCGCAGCTCGAGCTCGACGCCAGAGAGCTTTTGGGGTTCGCGGCTGCCGCCGGCGACGCTGGGGAAGAACGTATCGAAGAAGCTCATCGCTAGGCCTGCTTGTCTGCGTCGGCCGGGAAGGTAATGCCGGCCTGCTGGCGTACGGCATCCATGATGCGCAGTGAGACGAGCGTGACATCGCGGTAGTGTCCGAGCTCGTGGCGTCCCGCCGGGGTCTCCCAAATTTCTTCCTTAACGTTATCGATACCGCCGATGGCGGTGATAAAGTCTGTGAGTTCGTATTCCATGGTGTTGCTCGATTTGGGAAGGTCGAGCACGCGGCCGTTGTCGCCCTGTTCGCGCGGTACCTCGGTCGCCGAGCCGCGTACGACGTCGCCGCGATAGTCGATGCGGACGTTGCGGGGCGTGGACAGATGGTCGATCTGGATAGTGCCACGCTCGCCTTCAATCTGCGAGGGCAGCAGGTCATTCGTAATTTTGGAGTGCGCAAGCTCGACGGAGATACGGCCACCGCCGTAGCTGGCGAGGATGGAACCGCAACCGTCGATGGGGCCGTGCGTGAGCTGTCGCGTGGCGGGGTCGAGCAGCGTAGCCATGCTCGTAAGGCCGGAGGGCATGCCGAAAATCTCGACCATGGGCTCGACGGTGTAGACGCCGATGTCCATGAGGGAACCCGATGCCATATTGCAGTCAAAGATATTGGTGGCGCGCCCCGCGAGAACCTCGTTGTAGCGCGAAGAATACTTGCCAAAGCGCAACGATGCACGACGAATGGGCGCAATCTCGCCCAGGGCGTCCTCGACGGCGTGGAAAGCGGGGTCATGGAGCGGGCGCATGGCCTCGAGGGCTACGACGCCCGCCGCCTCGGCTGCGCGAAAGACCTCGAGCGCCTGCGCCTCGGTGGCA
>CABTAA010000026.1 GCA_902482615.1 uncultured Collinsella sp. | reverse complement strand
AAGACGGAAAGCACATTAAGTGCTTTCCTTTGCGTGCGGAACTCGCGACAAACTTAACCCCCGCCCTCAGCCCCGGAGACCCTCCCTGCCGTCACATTGTTCATATCAGTTTTGCGGGCGTGCACCGCTGCGCGGCTAGCCCGCATGCTCCTCGGCGGGGTTGGTCTGATGGATCTTGTTGAACTTCCGCCATTGGCTCAAATGGAAACGGGGGACGCATCTGCATCCCCCGTTTTTGTTGTGATTACTCTAGGTCAATAAACTTAGTGCTTAGGATCTTGCCGTCTTTTACTAGCATTCTGGCCATGGTGGGGCCTCGGGTGCCTCTGGGGTAGCTGGCGCTGCCCGGGTTGAGGACTAAGCAGCGGCCCACTTGGGCTTCTTTGGTTACGTGGGTATGACCGTTGATGGCTACGTCTACGGATCCCACCGGAAGGTCTTCGCGGTAGTGGGCTACGGCGAATTTGAGACCTTCGTAGGTAAAGAGTGCAAGACGGTCTACATCGGGGCCGTAGTCGCGGTAATAATCGTTGTTGCCCAGTACGGCCCGCACGGGGGCGATGGTGCATAGGTGCTCGTAGTCCATCTCTGACGTGAGGTCGCCGGCGTGGATGATCAGGTCTGCGCCCTCAAGCTCATCCAGGAGCGCAGGCGAAAGATAGCCGTGGGTGTCCGAGATGATGTCGATGCGCTTGGCGCTTGCACTGTTCATGGGATCCCTTCCGCAAAAAACGATTCGGCAGATACATACAAAAAAGGCCCCACGGCTCCGCAGACGATGGGTCTACAGGGCTGCGGGGCCAGTGTGCTAGAGACTCAGAGCCTTCTTGAACGGCACGACGCGGCGGCGCGAAACCGGCACGCGTTCGTCGACGCCCGTAATGCCCAGCTGGATGGCACCCGAGGGCACCGTCTCCACATCCGTGACGCACGCCAAGTTGACGATATAGCGGCGGTGAACACGGAAGAAGCCAGAGTCGCAGAGCTTGGCCTCAAACTGCGCCAGCGAGGTCGTCGACAAAAAGCGATCATCGACGGTATAGATGCAGGAGTAATCGTCCTTGGCCATGATAAAGCGAATGTCGTCCACGGGAATGAGCACCTTGCGGCCGCCCTTTTCCACCGGGATACGCTCGATGGTCACCTTGCTGTCCGTAACCGGCTTGGCGCGTTGCATGACCTTCTCGATCGCGCGATCCAAGCGAGCTTCCTCGACCGGCTTCATCAGATAATCGACGGCATCCACGTCGAATGCCTCGACCGCATGGTCACTATACGCAGTCACAAACACGATTGCCGGCGGATTTTTGAGCTTATGCAACGCCTCGGCAAGTTGCAGGCCCGAGGCACCGGGCATCGAGATATCGAGAAACACGACATCCACGCGACTTTCCATAAGCATATCGATGGCGGAGCGGACGCTCGACGCCTCCGTGATCGTGCCGATCTTGCCCGTTTGCTCGAGCAGGAAGCGAAGCTCCGAGCGAGCCGGCGCCTCATCATCCACAATCATCGCACGCAGCATAGGGATAAAACCTTTCGTCAACTAACTACGCCGGGCATCCGTCGCATGACGTTGAGCCCGTAGCCTTTTATTTTACTCTTGAATGTCAAAGATGCTCTCTGACAAATCAAGATGAAGGAGCACTTTGGTGCCCTTGCCCGGCGCCGATTCGACACGCGTATAGGAGTGCGGCCCATAAAAGCGATGGATGCGCTCCGAAATATTGTGCATGGCCACACCGGCGCCGCCACCCTGGGGAGAGCTGGCGTCGGGACGGGCAGAGCGCTCGTCAAACAGTCTGGCGGCGGTACCCTCATCCATGCCCACGCCATTATCGGCCACGGCAATCAAGATTGCATCCTCGCCGTCTTGGTGAACGGTCACGTCGATCCTCAGGGCGTCGTCATCGCCCATACCATGACGTACGGCGTTCTCGACAATCGGCTGGATCACGAACGCCGGCACCAGCGTATCTTCCACGTCCTCGGACACATCGAACGTCGCAAGCACGCGGTCCTCGCCAAAGCGGGCCTTCTCAAAGGTAAGGTAGCGCTTGGTCTGTGCGACCTCGCGCGAGACCGGAATAAGCGATCCCGAGTTGTCGAGCGTGGCACGATAGAACGATGAGAACTCACGAAGCAGTTCGCGGGCCCGCAGCGGGTCGGTGCGCGTAAACGATGCAATGGTGTTCAGCGTGTTGAACAGGAAGTGCGGGTTAATCTGCGCCTGCAGCGCACGCACCTCAGCGCGCGCTGTGAGTTCCTTTTGCACCTCGAGCTCGTGGATGGCGAGCTGCGTGGACAAGATCTCGGCAAAGCCCGAGGCAAGCGCGTACTGGGTACGGTCGACGGCGCGCGGGGTCTTGTAGTAGAACTTGAGCGTGCCGACGGTACGATCGCCCACCTTGATGGGGGCGATAATGCCGGCGGGGACTTGGTTGTGCGAGCCGTCCGAGCCCACGACATCCACCATACGGTTGAACGACTGCACGATGCCATGTTCGATAACGTAGCGTGTGGCAAGCGTGTGGATGGGAGAATCTGGCAGTAGTTTTTCCTCAAACTCGCCCGCACAGGCCAACACGTTGCCCTCGTCGGTGATGGCCACCGTCATGGCGCGCGTCTCGGGCAAAATGCGCCGGCACACCAAACGCGCCGACTCCTGCGTCAGACCGCCCTTAATGTCCTCGAGCATGGCCGAGGCCACCGAGAGCGTCTCCTCGGTGTACTGGGAGCGCACCGAATCGGGATTGAGCGTCAAAAAGATAAAGATGCACAGAAAGATGCACAGCAGCGCGCAGGCAATCACCGTGGCGATCGGCTCGATACCGGTCACCAAGGCAAAAATAAAGTACACCAGCACGCAAATGGCGCAGGCAACGGCAATGATGCGAAAGATTGATATTGAACTATCGCGCTGGGCGCGGCGGTCGATCATTCGGCCCCCTCCAGGATACTGATCAGTTGTGCGTCACGCCAAAGCCCGTCCATGATCTTGGGCCAAAAGCTCTGGAAACGCAGGTAGCTTGCAGCGTTTTGGCGCGCATAGGCCTTTGCCTCGCCGATACCATGGCGCCAAATGCGCAGGTAGCCCTCATGCTCGCGGGTAAACACGCTGCGGACCATAGCGGTCTTGCGCACGCGGTCGTCGAGCTCGCGCGAAATCCACGGGCCCGGGTAGGGCATGAGCGATGCCGCCGTAACGGGAATGAGCTCCTTTTGATGCGCGGCGAATGTCAACTTGGCCCGTTCGTAGTACCAACGGTATACATCCTGCATAAAGCGCGGTGAGCGCTTTTCGGACTCCGGAGGCAGATGGCGCACGGTCCACTCGTTATCGAACCACACGTCGTAGCCAAACATGCGCATGTTAAAGAGGTAATCCAAGTCCTCGCCGCGGGTGATAAACGGGTCAAAGGCTACACGCGTAAAGGCGCGGGCGTGCAGGGCCATCAGGCCGCCGCACACGTAGTTGGAGCGCGAGATGCGGGTGCCCGAGAGCGCCTTTTTCATCCAACGGTTGAACTCGATGCGCTTGGTCCACCAACGATGGCAGATGCCCGCCTTGTCCGTGGGAGCCAGCGGCGAGCCGTCGCGATCGTAGAAATAGCCGCTCTTGACCAAGATCGGCAAGCCCTGACGCGTCTGCTGCCCCAACGCATAGGTCGCGCGCTTCATAAAGTCGGCGTCGATGACAGTCTCATCGTCATCCAAAAAGATAACCGCGTCATGCCCCAGCACAGCGGCACAGGCTAACCCCATGTTGCGGATGGCACCGTAGCCTCGCAGGCTCACGCACTCGCCCGAACCCTTGGGCGCGATCTGAGCAACCCGGTCTGCAATGCGCGAGGCCTGGGTGTTGGTGACAACGGTGACCTTGAGCGTGGGATGCGCGTCGACAATCTCGTGCACGCGCAGCGACACATCGGCTGTGGCAGAAACGGGACAGACCACCAAAAGGATGATGCGCGGGATGTCACGTACCTGCTCAAGCGAGGCCAGACAGCGGTCGAGTTCGGGATTGTCGGCGTTGAGTCGCGTCGAATGGTCATAGGTGCCGGGGGCGTTTGCGCAAGCGTCATCGCCCGCCCAATACGTTGGAATCACGACTGTGGCGTTCATGCCTTACCCTCCCTGCAACACAAAAACGGGACGCCGCCAAACACAGGCGACGCCCCGCGACCTAGCTGATTCCATCATACCCACTTGGGCAAATCATTGCTCGCAAGTCGCAATGTTTATTGCGGATAACCCCAAAAGAGTACCGTAGACAGGCACAATAGCCGCTCGCTCCTATGCGGCATGCTCTGCCGCCCGAGTCATGCGGGACAGGCGGACCAGCAGCATAAAGCCAACGATCAGCAGCACGCCAATGGAAAGGACGCCCAGCGACGGGTTGCCGGTCAGCGAGGTGACGACCGACACCAGGAAGGTGCCCATGACGCTTGCATAGCGACCGAAGATGTCAAAGAAGCCGTAGTACTCGTTGGACTTTTCCTTGGGGATAATGCGACCAAAGTAGCTACGGCTAAGCGCCTGCACGCCGCCCTGGAACAGGCCGACCATAATGGCAAGCACCCAGAATTCAAAGGCGGTCTTTAGGAAGAACGCGGCGAACAGCACAATGCCCATGTAGGCGGCGACTGCCACCAAGATCATGTTGAGCGTGCCCACGCGGCCGGCGAGCTTGCCGTAGATGATGGCGGACGGAAAGGCCACGAACTGCGTGACGAGCAGCGCCAGGACCAACTGGGTCGAATCGATGCCCAAGGCCGATCCGTAGCTGGTTGCCATGGAAATGACCGTGTGCACACCGTCGATATAGAAGAAGAACGCGATCATGTAGACCAGCACGGTCTTGTTGTGGGCGATCTCGCGCATGGTGTGTCCGACCTCGGAGAACACACCGCCCACGATGTGGCCGATGGTGTCCTCGGGACCGCGCTCGCGACCGTACTTTTGCTTATAGGTGCGAATGAGCGGCAGAGTAAAGATGAGCCACCAGGCACCAGTGATGATAAACGACAGACGCGTTGCCAGCATGGTGGGGACGCCAAGAGCGGGGCCGCCCATGATGAGCGCCAGGCAGATGACGAACGGCACGGTGGAACCGATGTAGCCCCAGGCATAGCCCGAGCTGGACACGGCGTCCATGCGCTCGTCGGTGGTAATGTCGGGCAGCATGGCGTCGTAGAACGTCATAGAAGAGTTAAGGCCGATGGTGCACAGCACGTACACGGTCAAAAATGCCATGGCGGACATTGGGATAGCCTGCGCCAGGCAAAGAACCAGGCCCGTGAGGAAGAAGCCCAAGAAGAACTTGATCTTGTTGCCGGCGTAGTCGGCAAGCGCGCCCAGAATGGGCATGAGCATGGCGATGACCAGCGAGGCGATCGTCTGTGCATTGCCCCAGGCGACCACTAGGTCGGCCGAGGAAGCGCCGGTATTGATGGCGTTAAAGTAAATGGGCACCACCGAGGTATTGAGCAGCACGAGGGCCGAATTGCCCACATCGTACATAACCCAGTTACGCTCGAGCTTGGTGTATTTCATGGACAGGGACCCTTCGTGTTCGCCCGATATGCAGTTAGTTCATCGTACCCCAATTGTCCAGAACCGCCGGTAAGGATTCGGCAAAGGGGCACGCACAGGCCCTATTCCTCGCGGTCGAACTCCTCATCGGCATTGAGCACGCGACCGCTGTAGTTGACGTGACTGGTCACGGCATCCATGTCACCGGTCTCGATAAAACGTGCGACCGTGCACTCGTAATCGACCAGCGCGCGATCAAAGACCTCGGGGAAACTCTCGTTCGAGACCTCGTCGGTAAAGGGATTCTTCCATGTCAGATGGCCCAGGTTACCGGTGCGCTCGGGCAGCTCCGTCGTCACGCGATGGGCAAGGCCGTTGAGCAGCGAGTAGTCGTGCACCAAGCCCTCAACCAGCGAGATCGCGCGCGTCTTTGCGGAGCCGGCCGGCTCAATCGCGCGGTAAAGTCGCTGCATATTGGCAACGGCAGCACCGTACTCCCCCGCCGGAATGTCAATGCCGTACACGCGTCCGGCAACATAGCTCATCAGCACGCCGGCCACGCGATTGATGCGATCGGTGGTGACGATCTCGTCCGCCGGCGGGTAATCGTCGACCGTAGCGCCGGCGCGTTTAAGCTGCAGCATCAGTACATCCAGGTCGCTCTCGATCACGGCATGAACCTGACTGCTCGAATCCTCAAGCTCTGAATCGGACTCCACGATGCCAAACTGCTGCTCATAGACAAAAGGATGGGCGTTGCGGTCGAGCACGTAATGAGACAGCAGGCCCAGCGCAAAGGCGCGACCCAAACTGGCGTCGCGCGGCAGCAGATGCGACACGCCGTCGCGCAGGCATGCGAACTGGCGAGACATGCGCGACCGATGCATGACCTGCGCCAGCAGCGTGCAGTCGGAAACACGCGGTGTCAGAATGTGAAAGAAAAACGGGTCGGGGCCTTGGTTGCCCAAGATAAAGGCAATGCGCTCTTCATCGGACGTGATGACGCCCTGCGGAAGACGGTCGATGCTTTCCTCGCCAAACAGATGATGGGTGATAAGCGCGGGCATAATGATCCTTTCGATTTCATTCGATGCCACCCATTATGCCCACCGCGCGCCCATGCCAAACCTGCGATGGTAAACGACGGCATGCAGACCGTCTACGCAAGCCCCAAGTGTGCTTTAACCTCGGCAGCACGACGACGGGACACCGGCACCGTCGAGCTCACGCGGTCGAGCCTGAGCTCCATCAACCCCGTGGAGCCAATCTCAACATTGTGCACGTCTTCCAAATTGACCAGATAGCTGCGATGAACGCGAATAAAGCCCTCGGAGCCCAAGCGACGCTCGAGCGAAGAGATCGACTCATTGATCAGGTACGTTCCCTCGGCGCAGACGGCGTTGCAAAAATCGGCACGCGCCTCAAAGTAGCAGACGTCTGCGGCGGGAATGAACACCTTTTTGCCCCCGCGGTCCACCGTCAGACGCAAAGGCTGGCGCGGAGCGTGGATAACACGACGGACACCCAAGGCTGCCTCGATCTTGTCGAGTGCCTTTGACAGGCGTGCGTCCTCGACCGGCTTGACGACATAATCGACGGCATCGAGGTTATAGGCATCGGCCGCATACTCGGCAAACGCCGTCACAAACACAACCACCGGCGGCGTCTTTAGGTTCTGCAGCGTCTCGGCAAGCTCAATTCCCGAGCGACCGGGCATGGTAATGTCTAAAAACAGCACGTCGGGCTTGTTCGACAGAATCGACTCCACGGCTTCGGTGACATTGCCCGCCTCGGCAATCTGGCCCACACGCGTATCCTTTTCCAACAGATAGCGTAGCTCGGCCCTAATGGGAGGTTCGTCATCAACCACCAAGATGTTCCAGCCTTCGGACATATGTGCTTCCCCTCTTTTTCTCTCAATCCAACCGCGTGCTACGCCGTCAACGGCGCGGGCTCATGCGGCTCGCCGTTCAGCTCGACGATGACCTGCGTTCCCACGCCCTCCTGGGACTTCACGCGCATGCCGGAATCTTCTCCGTAAAAGAAATGGATGCGCTGAAGCACGTTGAAGAGCGCCAGGCCGCAACCTCGCTTGACGGAGCCGTCGGCGGTAATGCTCTCGGGCTCCTCCAGGCGATGCTGCTCAAACAGATGCGCGCAGACTTCTTCGCTCATACCGATGCCGTCGTCCTCGACGATGATCTCCAAACCGTCATCGGTCTCGAAAGCCCTAACATGAATAGAAAGCGGCTCGGTCTCGCGCTGCGCGTGCTTGATGCAGTTTTCGAGCAACGGCTGCAAGATAAACGGCGGCACCATGCAATCGCGCACCTCAAAGTCGATATCGACCGAGACGCGCAGACGGCCGTCGCCATAACGAGCCTGCATAAGGTTGATATAGCGAGTGCCCTGTTCCACCTCGTGCTCGAGCGTTGTGAGGGTATCGGAATCAGAGAGCGTCTGACGGTAGTAATTGGAAAAGTCGATCAGCAGCGATCGCGCCTTGTCGGGCTCGGTTCGAACGAGCGACACGATCGTGCTAATGGTATTGAATAGAAAATGAGGATCGACCTGCGATTGCAAGGCGCGCAGCTCCACGCGGGCCGTAAGCTCGTCCTGGCGCTCGAGCTCAAAGCTCGCAAGCTGCGTGGAAATGAGGTCAGCAAAGCCCGAGGCAAGCGCCGTCTGGCGCATATCGATGCTGCTCAGACGGGGATAATACAGCTCGAGCGTGCCCACGCAATGCCCGCGCACGGTAAGCGGTGCGACAATACCGGCGCGCAGGCGCGGAAAGTAGCCACCTGTCTCGGTCGAGGCATCGCGCGAGAACACGCTTTGCTCGCCGCTGTTGATCACGCTGAGCGTAGTCCGCAGCACCACCGGGGTGCCCGCGGGGCATTTTGCCGAGTCCTCGCCCCAGCTCGCCAACACCTGCTTGCCGTCGGTAAAGCAGATGGCAGAGGCGATAGTTTCGGACAGGATGATCTTAGAGGCGCCCAGGGCAGCTTCGGGCGTAAGGCCGCGCGACGTGTAGGCGAATATTTTTGAAGCGATGGCGAGCGTGCGGTCGGTTGCGCTCGATGTGAGGTCGTCGGGAACGACAAAGACGTACGAGAAGAAGAAGCACAGCATGACCAAGCCGGCAATGACGACAACGGCCGGAACGGGATTGGGATTATCGGTTAGATCCCAGATGAGCAGCAGGATAAGCAGCGGAACGACAATACCGAGCAAGATGGCTTGAACCACATGCTGAGCGGTACGAAAGACCTTGGTAGAGTTGTAGCTCTTGCCCAGAATCAGCCTATTGAGATCCACCGTCATCCCCTTTTATCTATCGCACCCATAGCAATAAAGAGGGCCGCAAGCGACCCTCTCCATTGCATTATGCAATCAAATACTGTGTTTTACATCCAGTCGTCGATGAACGGTAGTTTAGGCGCTGTATTTGTTGGCCTCGCCAAAGGTGCCAGCCTCGACGATCCAGCCGTCCTTCATGATGACGTCCATGTTGTCGGTGTTGAGCACGTGGATGTCGGCGGCGACGTCACCGTTGACGACCAGCAGGTCGGCGCACTTGCCGGCCTCGATGGAACCGGTCTCGTCCTCGATGTGGCACATCTTGGCACCGTTGAGGGTAGCGCAGGTGATGGTCTCGACCGGGGTGAAGCCGATCTTGTCGACGAACTCGTACATCTCCTCGATGGAACAGGTGCCGTACGGGGTGACGAAGGAGAAGGAGTCGGAGCCGATCGTCATGACGACGCCGCGCTTCTTGGCCTCGTGCAGGCAGTCGTAGTTGCGCTGCAGCTCCTTCTCGACCAGGGTGCCCTCGTACTTGTCGTGCAGCTCGGGGACGTAGACGGGCGGATAGGTGGCGTACCAGGTGGGCAGGAAGGCGATCGTCGGGGTGAAGAAGGTGCCCTGCTCGGCCATGAGGTCCATGGTGCGCTCATCGATATCGAAACCGTGAATCAGTTGCTCGCAGCCAAAGCGAACGGAATCATAGGCAGCGGCGTGGTTGTTGTAGCAGTGGCTCCACACGGGGATGCCGACCATCTTTGCCTCTTCGACCACGGCCTGGATCTCCTCGGAGCAATAGTGCTGGTCGCGACCGGAGTCCCAGCGCCAGATGCCGCCACCGGTAGCCCAGATCTTGATGGCATCGGGGTTCTCGCGCAGGCGACGACGGACGGCCTTGCGCAGATCCCAAGGACCGTCGACCTGGTCGCCCCAGGGATGGGATTCCTTGTTGAGCTCCTGGGTGCAGTGGTGGGAGTCACCGTGGCCGGCAACGCGGCAGAAGCCGAGACCGGTGGCCAGAACGCGCGGGCCCTTAAAGACGCCCTTGTCGATGCAGTCACGGATCTGGATACCAAAGCGGCCGATCTCGCAGACGGTGGTGAGGCCGTGGGTGAGGCAGTCGTAGGCCTGCTTGACGGCGACGGCCTGCTTCTCGAGGAGCGGCTGCATGACCCAATCGGTGTCATCGTCGGTCAGGTTGCCCGAGAAGTGCAGGTGAGTGTCGATCAAGCCGGGAAGGACGGTCTTGCCGGCGGCGTCGATGACCTCAACGCCCTCGGGAAGGTCCTGCATAGTGCCAGCGTACTCGATCTTGCCGTTGTCGTCGACGAGAACGAGGGAGTTCTCGACCGGCTCGGCACCGGTACCGTCGATGAGCTTGCCGCCAACGATTGCATACTTAGTGGACATGGTTCCTCCTTATGGATCCATATATGTGGGCGAGGCCGTGTTGGGTCGCGGCCTCACAAAGCTACCCAAGTGATGCCGGGTTCGGTGCGCGGGAGAGAGGGTCCCGCGCACCCGATCCGCCCCGGCTAGGCGTTACTTTTTGCGGGAATTGGTGAAAGCCATGAGGGCCAGGCCAATAGCCAACCAGCCGATCACGATGCTCCACTCCACCATGTTGAGGGAGGCGGGAGAGAACGGGATCACGAGCAGGCCGATGATGATGGCGCAGGCAGCGATAGCGAGGCCGATGCCAAACTTGCCGCCGGGCACCTCGTAGGGACGAGGCAGGTCGGGCTCGGTGAAGCGCATGCGCAGGCAGGCGAGGGCGACCATACCGCAGGAGAAGATGAAGGCGAGAGCCGACACGTTGGTCAGAGGAATGAGCATGTTCTTGCCCAGGAACGGACCGATGACGGTGATGACGCCCAGAACGACGCAGGCGAGCTTGGGGGCGCCGGACTTGGGGTCGACCTCGGCGAATTTCTCTGGCAGCTGGCCCTTGCGGCCCATGGCGAGCATGATGCGGCTCGTGGCGCCGTAGAAGGAGTTCATCGGACCCATGGGTCCAAGCGTGGCGATGACGAGCATGGCCAGGTACAGGAGCATGTTGATGCCCTTGAGGCAGGCAAGCGCGGGAACCGGGCTCTTAACAAACTCATGCCAGTCGAGGATGGTGCCGAACGAGTAGATGCAGACCATGTAGAAGCCGCCGGCGGCCAGCAGGGCCAGGGAGATGATCTTGCCGAACTTGTTCCAGTTGAGGCCCTCGGCTGCTTCCTCAGCCTGCTGAGGAATGGTGTCGAAACCGGCGTAGAAGAACGGGGTCAGAACCAGGACCGACACGATGCCGGCGAACAGGCTGGCGCCCTCGGTAGCGGCCTTGCCGCCGCCAGCGCCGGTGACCTGGGAGAACACGGGCATGGCGTTGTCCGGCGAGCCGGTGAACAGCGAGACGCCCATGGCGAGCAGCATGCCGCAGAGCAGGGCCTTGGTCAGGAAGGCCTGGAGCTTGGCGGCCGAGCTGGCACCGCGGAAGTTGAGGAAGATGACGTAGGCTGCGAAGCCGAGCGCGATCAGCGTCGGGAACAGGTAAACGTCGGCGCCCAGGATGGTGTAGAGCTTGACGGCGCGTAGCCACTCAAGACCGGGCAGGCTGCCGAACATCTCGGACACGAGGGTCGAAATGGCGATGGCCTCCCACGGGCACAGGATACCGTTGCCCAGGGCCAAAAGCCAACCGGTGATGTAGCTCAGCGTACGGCCAAAGCTACGATCGACATACTCGACGATGCCACCCGAGATGGGGATAGCAGCCGTGAGCTCACCGAAAACAGCTCCGACGGGCACGAGGAAGATTGCACCCAAGAGGAATGCGATCATAGCGGGAACGGGACCGCCGCCCACGACCATCCAGTCGCCGACCTGCAGAACCCAACCGGTGCCGATGATGGCACCGAAACCGATGGTGAAGAAGTTCCAGAGCGAAAGCGTTTTCTTCATACCGCCGTTATCCTCGACTGCAACTTCTGCGTTCTTGTCCGCCATTGTTCCCCTCCTTTCCTTTTTGACGCCCCTTGACGTCACCCCTTGCGCGGTCTGTTTTGCCGCGCTCTTTTATTTCGTGGCTTTAAGATACGGCCTTGGCGCAGCATGGCCGCCCATGGCTCGACCGAAGGCCGAACTCGCATATGAGCGGCGCCGTTTTTGGGACGAACGGCACGGTTTGCCGTTCATTGTTGCCGCCCGTCCGACGGGCGTACGTTCATCGGACGCATATAGAGATGTTTTTGAGGCCGTGTGTTTTGCGCCTTTCGTACCGTTTACCGAGCTTTTGACGCGCAGACCCATTTGTTGCACATCTTTTTTGTAGGATAGACAGATTATACATGAGACAAGGCGGTACGAATGGCATACGGATACAACGACGGTGATCAACGGCGACAAAGCGTTCGCCTTGCTGGCCGTACCACGCCGACGCCCAGAAGTGCCACGAGCAGCAATCCACAACGCACTCAAGAACAACCCAGGCCTTCGTCTCGGCAGCAGGCAAGCAGAACGCGGCAGAGTGGCCGTCCGAGCACGGGCACAAGCGCGCAGCAAGATAGCCGCTTGGGCGCGCGCACTCGACAGCGTCAGGCCGAGGTTCCGCAACTACGCCGCAACGGCGCACGTCAGCCCGGCATCCATATCAACCGCTTCTTTTCGCATCCCCAAGGCGGACGCGACCGCAAGCCTTACCGCTCGACATCGCACGTGAATGCCCCCGCCCTGCCGGCTCGTCGACTTCGCCTCGCACTGTGCTCTATCCTTACCTGTCTGGTCTTTGTGCTTATGAGCTCCTGTATGTCCCACGGCTCGGCCGGTCTCGAGCCCACCGCCGAGGACAAGCT
>CABTAA010000025.1 GCA_902482615.1 uncultured Collinsella sp. | reverse complement strand
GGGGATGGTGGCAGCCGCGACAGAGCGGATGCGGAACACGGCGCGGAACAGGTTGGTGCGCGGGCGCAGATGCTGCTGGGTGCGCAGGAACTCGACGGTTGCGCGCTTCTTCTGCAGCGGGTAATCCGGGGCGCTCGTGCCCTCGACCTCGATGGAGGTGGCAGAAAGCTCGAAAGGCTGGGGCGCATCGGGGGTCAGTTTGACGGTGCCGGTGCAAATGAGTGCGGCCGAGACGTTTTGATGGGCGATCTCGTCGTAGTTGTCGAGTGCCTCGCGGTTCATGACGACCTGCAGGTCGCGGAAGCAGCTGCCGTCGTTGAGCGTAACAAAGCCAAAGTTCTTCATGTCGCGGACGGACTTGACCCAGCCGGCGACGGTGACGGTCTGGCCGCCGAGCGACTCGGCATCGGCATAGAGCTGCGCGATTTTGGTGCGGTTCACGTATCCTCCCATAACGGTTGAATGATAGTTATCCATACAGTTCGGTATTCTAGCAGCTCGGCTCATTTGGGCTATGCAGATAAGGCATTGGCGGGATGGTTTTTCAAACGAAAAGCGCCCGCGGCCAAATGGTCGCGGGCGCTTAACGAGGTGCCTTTTTGCTGTGTGGCGCGGGGCCTGGCTACTTGGTCTTGGCAACCAGCAGCGGGTCGCCAAGCTTGACGAGCGGGTTGCCGCCGATAAGCGTTCCAGACTCGCCGACATGGTCGATGCTCTTAAGACGATCGAGCTCGGAGACAATGACGGTCACGATGTCCTCGTGACCAGCGGCCTTAATGGCCTCGCGGTCGAAGCTGATGAGCGGCTGGCCTGCCTTGACCACATCGCCCATCTCGACAAAGCGGGCAAAACCCTTGCCGTTCATTTCCACGGTGCCCAGGCCAACATGGATGAACACGCGAAGACCGTCCTCGGTGATCATGCCAATGGAGTGGTTGGTGACAGTGGTGGCGCCGATGCGGCCGTTGGCGGGCGCATAGATGGTGCCGGTAATGGGCTCGATGCCATAGCCCTGGCCAAGCATGCCCGAGGCGATCGTCTCGTCGGGAACCTCGTCCAGGTTGACGAGCACGCCGTTGACGGGGGCATAGATGACGCCTTCGCGGGTAGCGAAGCTTGCTGCGGGCGGAACGGACGCCTCGCCGGTCGAGGTGAAGGTGGACTTAAGCGAATCGAGCAGACCCATAGTTGCCTCCAACTTAAATAGGCGCATATCGCGCGTTTGGTTTGCCGGAAACGTTTCACATGTGTTTCGCGGCTTGGTCAACGCCCCTATTCTACGCTGCTCAACGATACCTCTGAACTGGGATTATGTGATATATCAGTTGAAGGGAAACTTATTGCCGGAGTGTTTCTGCGCCACGGGTTCAAGTGGGGTACGCTTGAAGGCGAAAAACAAGGGCGCATAATTTGCGCGAAGGGAGCACATATGATTGTCGAGAACCATGCGCTGTGGGGCGAGGAGCCGACCGAGGATTATCCGGCGACGTTTACGTATTTGGGTGCCGAGCCGTTGCCCGATAAACCGAATGGCCGCCGCCCCGCGGTGATTATCTGTGGCGGAGGTGCGTTTACGCATATCGCTCCGCATGAGCAGGATCCTGTGGCGTTTGCGTTTTTGGATCACGGTTACCAGGTCTTTGTGCTCAACTATGTCACGAGTTCTACGGGTGACGTGAGCTTTCCGCACCCCCAGGCAGATCTTGCCAAGATGGTCGCCACGGTGCGCGCCAACGCCGACGAGTGGCATGTCGATCCTAAGCGCGTGTGCGTCGTGGGCTTTTCTGCTGGCGGCATGATTTGCGCCTCGCTGGCAACACAGTGGAAGACCGGCCCCTTTGCGGCACTTGCCGGGGCGCGTCCGGACGACATTCGTCCCGATGCCGTGGTGCTGGGCTATCCATTGCTCGACTTTGCCTATGTGCGCGACATGCAGACGCGCGATCCGCGCATTGACTTGCGTGTGCCCAAGACGGGCGGCAAGACGGGGCGCGATTTGCTCAACGACTACCTGTCGATGGTGACGGGCGGCGAGGCAACTGACGAGCATCTGGCCGACATCTGCCCCACCACGCATGTTTCGCGTCAGATGCCACCGACCTTTGTGTGGGGCGTGTCCGACGACAAGACGGCGCCGATCGCGCAGGTCTACCCGTTTGCCCAACGCATGGCAGAGGAGGGCGTCCCTTGCGAGATGCACGTCTTTGACCAAGGTGGTCACGGCCTTTCGCTCGGCAACGCCAACACCGCGGTCGACAACGAGGACAAGCAGGTGGCAGTCCGTCCCTGGATCCGCCTAGCCTTCCGCTTCCTGGAGCGCCATCTGTAAGAGGACGGGCATCCCAGCCCTTCAATAACTTGCGGTGAAATAGCTCCGATCTGGGGCATCAACCAGCCCATCCAGGAACTATTCCACCGCAACTTTGTTTTTGATGTCCCGTCTGGAAACTGCATCCCAGTTCCCCCTTCAAGGTGGGACACGGTTTCCCATAGGGCCTCGATTTGGAAACCACATCCCGTTTCGAGCTCAAATTCTGGGTCGCAGTTTCCTCGAGGGGCCCCGTTGGGAAACTGCGACCCGTTTCGAGCGGGAATAACGGGACACGCTTTCCGCAAGGGCATCGTTTCCTACCAGACGGTGAACTGGGCGTTTTCTGTGTTCCAATGGACATCGCGAACGTAGTCGCGCACGCCCGTCGCATCTCGTGCTTCGAACAACTCAAGAATATGAGCATGTTCGTTGTTGGCTTTATTGAGCAGTTTGCACGCCGTCTCCTGGTCGACAGTCTCGTAATCGCGCTTGATAAAGCAGCGCTCGAGCTGCGAGATCATATCGCGCAGACGGTCGTTGCCGCAGCGGTTGAAGTACGTTAGATGAAAGTCTCGCTGAATGTCGTCGTACTTTCGGATGAGACCGCCTTGGATCGCGAGGTCCATGGAGCCGACGAGAAATTTAAGCTGCGTAATGTCATCGTCGGTTAGGTTCGGACAGGCGAGATATGCGGCCTGCCCGTCGAGCGGCCCCATAATCTCAAAGACTTCAACGGCGTTTTGCTGATCGAACCCACGGACGCGGAATCCGCGGCGGGGGAGATTGTCCAGATAACCGTCGCTTGCGAGCTGGATGAGCGCTTCGCGGACCGGCGTGCGCGACACGCCCATGGCGTCGCAGATCGCTTGCTCGCTCAGCCGGTCGCCGGCCGAAAGCTCGCCGGCGTCAATACGGCTCGAAATGTAGTCGTATACGTGGTCTTTCAGGGGCCTTCTGAGCGTTTCCATGAGCCTATGTTCCTTAACGGTATATTTCTAAAAGCAAATACGTTTCACTTGAATAGCTCAGTTGAATTATAGAACGACCAGCTAAATCATGCTACTTTGCGCCGATACGTAAGAATACGCTTACCGAAGAATACCTACCGTTCAGGATTGTATACAATATACAAAACAGGAAAACCGCCCTAAGATAAAGCCATCGAAAGGAAGGCGGGCGCGAAGAAGTCCCGCTCTCTGCTAAGAGATCCAAGGAGGATCATCATGACCAAGTTCAGCCACGTCATCATCCGCCGCCCCGGCAAGTCCCTGAGCAATGGCATCACGAGTGCCCCCGAGCTTGGCCAGCCCATCTACGAGCGCGCCATCGAGGAGCACTACGATTACGAGCATGCGCTCGAGCAGTGCGGCGTTGACGTGTCGGTGCTGCCGGCACTCGAGCAGTATCCCGACAGCTGCTTCGTCGAAGATCCGGCCGTCATCACTCGCTGCGGCGCCATCATTACCAACCCCGGTGCCGATAGCCGCAACGGCGAGAAGGACGAGATCGAGCCGGCCGTCCGTCGCTTCTTTGACGACGAGCATGTCAAGCACATCGTTTCTCCGGGCACGCTCGACGGCGGCGACGTCATGATGGTCGGTGACCATTTCTACGTCGGTCGCTCCGCTCGTACCAACGAAGAGGGCATCCGCCAGTTCTGTGAGATTCTCGAGGGCTGGGGCCTCGAGGGTTCTGAGGTTCCGCTGGAGGAGGTCCTGCACCTCAAGACGGGCGTCAACTACATCGAGGACAACAACATGCTCGTCTCTGGTGAGTTCATCGATAAGCCCGACTTTGCCCAGTACAACAAGATCGTCGTGCCCGAGGACGAGGCGTACGGCGCCAACTGCATCTGGGTCAACGGTACGGTCATCGTTGCCGAGGGCTATCCGACTGTGCTCAAGGCCGTGCAGGATCTGGGCTACAAGACACTCGTCGTTGACACCTCCGAGTATCGCAAGGTCGACGGCGGCCTTTCTTGCCTGTCGCTGCGCTTCTAACGCGGTAGCTGTAACAGTCTGATGATCGCTTGACCGATGGCCCGGCACCCGATTCGGGACGTCCGGGCCATCTTTCGTTCGATCACATGATGAAGGGGGTGCACATACAATGGCCTCTAAAGCTCAAAATGAAGAGATTATCGACCCTAATGGCCTCGATCTCTTTCGTCTGGCCATGATGGTCATTACCGCCAGTATTTGTGGCGGCATCTTTTCGCTTGCCGGCGATATGGCAGCAGGTGGGGCAAATACCGGTGCGGTTATCGTCTCGTGGGGAATTTGCTTTATTGGCGTCTTTGCGCTGATGATGGTGTTCAACGGTTTGTCTCAGGCCCGTCCCGACCTGACCGGCGGCATCTATGCATACGCTGCGGCCGGTTTTGGCGATTACATTGGATTCAACTCCGCTTGGGGCTACTGGATCAGCGCATGTCTTTCCAACGTGAGCTTTGCGCTCTTGCTGTTTAGCGCGCTGGGCTATTTCTTCCCTGCGTTTGGCGCGGGTAACAACCTGCTTTCTATCGTCTGCGCCAGCGTGTTTTTGTGGTTCCTTACCACCCTTGTGCTTCGTGGCGTTAAGGAGGCTGCGGGCATTAACACGATCGTCACGTTGGCGAAGCTGGTGCCGCTGGGGCTCTTTGTGCTGAGTATCGTGCTCCTGGGTAAGTTCAACGTCGATATCTTTATGGACAACTTCTGGGGAGAGCCGGCTGGTCCTGGCTTTGGCGAGCAGGTTGTCTCGACCATGATCGCCCTTGTCTGGGTCTTCACGGGCATCGAGGGCGCTGTCGTTATCTCGGGCCGTGCAAAGTACGTGCGTGACGTCGGCCGCTCGACGGCGCTCGGATTTGCGGCTGTATTCACGCTGTATCTGATCATCTCGATGCTGTCGCTCGGCATTATGCCGCGCGAGGAGATGGCACAGCTTGCAACGCCCTCCATGGCGGGAATTCTCGAGTGCGCAATCGGTCCGGTTGGTGCTGCCATCGTAAACCTTGGCGTTATCCTTTCGTTGGTCGGCGCGCTGCTGGGCTATGTCATCATTGCGTCCGAGACGCCGTTCGAGGCGGCGCGCCAGGGATCCTTCCCTCTGGCGTTTGCCAAGACGAACAAGCACGACGCCCCGGTGGTAACGGTTCTCGTGAGCTCCGGCATCACGCAGCTCTTCTTGATCGTGTCGTATGTGGCGGCGAGCACCTACCAGTTCTTCTATAGCTGCGCAGTCAACACGATTCTGGTTCCGTATGTCTGCTCGGCTGCCTATTACATGGTGATTGGCTGGAAGAACGAGCATCTGGACGGGCCGCATGCGCCCAGCGTCGGCAAAGCCCGCTTCTTCGGTACGCTCGGCTTCATCTACACATTGTTCCTGGTGTGGTCGACGGGTCTTCAGGGCGTTATGATCACGACGATTCTTTTTGCTCCGGCCATTCCCGTTTATATACTGGGCGAGCGAGGCCGCGGTAAACCGGTGCTTCCGCATCTGCACGACAAGCTGATCGCAGCGGTGGTCATTGTCGTGGCAATCATTTCGCTGTATCTGCACTTTGCCGGCATTGCGCCGATAGTCTAAGACTGCGGCAAGCTTCATCGCTTGGTAAGCCGACGGAGGCATCGCGTGCCGGTGCCGTTCGGTAATCCATAACTGACGTGGGCCTCTGTAACGTGCCTTTGTGAGCGCCCACCAAACCCGCGCAGGTGACATTTGTTGCCAGCGCGGGCTTTTGCTGTTGCGGCGAAATGCCGCCGGCAGCTGGGGACGTTCCTATTGTGCCGGCACCCTGGGACACTCCTTGGATGTTCCGCATGCGACGGAGGGAACGGATCATTTTGTCGAGGGGCGGGCGGCTGTTTCGGTCCTCGGGGAAACCGCGTCCCGTTTCGAGAGCAGATTCCGGGCTGTAGTTTCCCCGAGGGCCCCATTGGGAAATCGCATCCCAGTCTGAGCGCCGATTCCGGGCTGCAGTTTCCGCTAGATGCCTCAACCGGAAAGCCCGTCCCGTTTAGGTGTTCCGGAGTGGGATTCGGTTTCCGCAACAGGCCCGTCTGGGAAGCAATGGCCCAGAATTCCCATCGCAGCGATCTGTCGATTGAACGTCGTTGTGTGCTCACGCTATCATGTAAGCTTAAAATTGGTTAGCCATGGCAAACGGTTAGCCATGGTGAACATAAATACAACGCCCTGTGGGCGCCGGGGGAGGAACACGGACGTGAAGCTCGATGCACTCGAGATTGGAAAGGACGCCGTTGTCGCATCGGTGGCATCGGACGATCAGGCACTCCGACAGCATATTTTGGACATGGGTCTAACGCCGGGCACCGAAGTCACCATGATGAAGTACGCCCCCATGGGCGACCCGCTCGAGATTCGCCTGCGCGGCTACGAGCTGACGCTGCGCAAGGACGATGCCGCACGCATCGAGCTCGTGGATGTGCACGATACCGATACCGGCCCGCGCGTTAACGCCGCAATCGGCACGACGGAGCATCCGGCTCTGGGCGAGGGGACGTATTCGCCCCGCGCCGCGAAGACGGCCGTGCCCGAGGGCGCGCCACTGCATTTTGCCCTCGCCGGCAACCAAAACTGCGGCAAGACCACGCTGTTCAACCAGCTGACGGGTTCCAACCAGCACGTCGGTAACTTTCCCGGCGTGACGGTCGATCGCAAGGACGGCACTATTCGTAACCACCCCGAGGCGAGCGTTACCGACCTGCCCGGCATTTATTCGCTGTCTCCGTACACGGGCGAAGAAATCGTCAGCCGTCAATTCATCTTGGACGAAAACCCCGACGCCATCATCGATATCATCGACGCAACCAACATCGAGCGCAATCTGTACCTGACGTTGCAGCTTATGGAGCTTGACCGCCCCATGGTCATCGCGCTCAACATGATGGACGAGGTGACGGCCAACGGCGGCGCCGTAGACGTCAACCTGCTCGAGAGCCTGTTGGGCGTGCCCGTTGTCCCCATTAGCGCTGCCCGCAACGAGGGCATCGGCGAGCTGGTGGACCACGCCCTGCACGTGGCGCGGTTCCGCGAGCGCCCCGGTCGCCTGGACTTCTGTGCGCCCGACGGTCCGGACGGCGGTGCGCTGCATCGCTGCATCCACGGTATTGCTAACCTGATCGAGGACCATGCCGTGACGGCGCACATCCCGGTGCGCTTTGCGGCGACCAAGCTGGTCGAGGGCGATGAGCTGGTAACCGAGGCGCTTCACCTGGATCGCAATGAGCTCGACGCTATCGAGCACATCATTACCCAGATGGAGGGCGAGGCCGGCACCGACCGCCTATCTGCGCTGGCCGATATGCGTTTTAGCTTTATCGGCGACGTGTGCGGGCGTTGCGTCGTTAAGCCGCATGAGAGCCGCGAGCACGTGCGCTCCGTCAAGATCGACCGCATCCTGACGGGTCGCTACACGGCCATTCCGGCGTTTTTGGTGATCATGGGCCTCGTCTTTTGGCTGACGTTTGGCGTGATCGGCGCGGCGTTGCAGGGACTTATGGAGGACGGTATCGCTGCCGTCATCGCCTCGGCCGATGCGGGCCTCAAGGCGTTCGGCACCAACGACGTAGTGCGTTCGCTGGCTGTCGACGGCGTGCTTACGGGTGTGGGCAGCGTGCTGACCTTCCTGCCGATTATCGTCGTGCTCTTTTTGTTCCTCTCCATTCTGGAAGACTCGGGCTACATGGCGCGCGTCGCCTTTGTCATGGATAAGGTGCTGCGTCGCTTTGGCCTGTCGGGCCGTAGCTTTGTGCCCATGCTCGTCGGTTTTGGCTGCACCGTGCCGGCTATCATGTCGACCCGTACGCTCCCATCCGAGCACGACCGCAAGATGACGGTCATGCTCACGCCGTTTATGAGCTGCTCAGCCAAGTTGCCGGTTTACGGCTTGCTGTGCGGGGCGTTTTTCCCGCAGGCGACGGTTCCCGCCATGGTCTCGCTCTATCTGATCGGTATCGTGGTCGGCTGCATCGCGGCTTTGGTGCTCAACCGCACGGCATTTAAGGGCGACCCGGTGCCGTTTATCATGGAGCTTCCCAATTACCGCCTGCCGAGCGTCAAGACGACGGTGATGCTGGCATGGGATAAGGCCAAGGACTTCATCACCAAGGCCTTTACCATTATCTTTGCCGCTACGGTGGTCATCTGGTTCCTGCAGACGTTCGATATCCGCTTTAACGTGGTCGCCGACCAGTCGCAAAGCCTGCTTGCGGGCCTCGGCAGCATCATCGCGCCGGTGCTGGCGCCGCTCGGTTTTGGCGACTGGCGTGCATCGACGGCGCTCGTCACCGGACTTATTGCCAAAGAGAGCGTCATCTCGACGCTCACGGTGCTTTTGGGCGCAACCTCTCCCGCGGCACTGTCAGCCATGTTTTCGCCGTTTACCGCCTACGTGTTCTTGGTCTTTACGCTGCTGTACCCGCCTTGCGTGGCGTCCATCGGCGCCGTCAAGAGCGAGTTGGGCGCACGCTATGCCGTGGCCGTATTCGCGTTTCAGGTGACGGTCGCCTGGGTCGTGGCGTTTGTCGTGCATTCGGCGGGCATATTGCTGGGGTTGGCTTAGTTATGAATTGACGGCGCAACCTCTGTGTATCGAATTGTTTTCGGCCCCGCATCTGTACTGACGGATGCGGGGCCGTTGCTATATAATCGCCTCCGCTCAAAACGATTGGAGACGTTATATATGACTCAGACAAGGCAAGACGGCATCACGCTCAAGCAGTGGCTCCCACTCGTCGGGCTCACCTGCTGTGCGTTCGTGTTCAACACGTCGGAGTTTATGCCCATCGGCCTTTTGACTGATATCGCCGCGTCGTTCTCGCTCACCGAGGCCCAGGCGGGCATCATGATCTCGGTCTATGCCTGGGGCGTCATGCTGCTGTCGCTGCCGCTCATGGTGTTCGCCTCGCGCTTTGAGTTCAAGCGGATGCTGCTGGGCGTGCTGGCCGTGTTCTCGCTCGGTCAGTTCCTGTCCGCTGTGGCGCCGACCTATCCCATCCTGGTCTGCGCGCGCCTGGTGGTCGCTTGCGCACATGCCGTGTTCTGGTCAGTCGCCTCGATTATGGCCTCGCGCCTGGTCGACACTCGCCACGGCGCGCTCGCCATCAGCATGATCGCTACGGGCTCGTCCATCGCGCAGATCTTTGGCCTGCCGCTCGGTCGCGCCATTGGCTTGGCCGTGGGCTGGCGCATGACGTTTGCCGTGGTCGGGGGCCTCTCAGCCATCGCGGTCGTCTACCAGGCAGCGGTGTTCCCGGCCATGCCGGCGGGTGAGCGCTTTACTGTCAAACAGCTGCCCGAGCTGCTCAAGAACCCGCTCCTCATCGCGCTCTACGCAGTCACGGTCTTCATGGCGACCGGCTATTACGCAAGCTACAGCTATATCGAGCCCTTCCTGGCGCAGGTCGCGCATGTCGACGCAAGCGCCATTACCATGACGCTGACGGCGTTTGGCTGCTCTGGTTTGCTCGGAAGCTGGCTGTTTGGCCGCCTGTTCGATGGGCATCGCTTCCCGTTCTTGGCTATCACGCTCTCCGGCGTGCCGGTGGCCCTGCTGCTCATGGGGCCGGCCGCATCGTCGCTCGTGACAGTGCTTGCCGTCTGCGCACTGTGGGGTTGCTGCGCCACGGCCTTTAACGTGGCGTTTCAGGCCGAGCTCATCAAGCACACGCCGGCAGATTCGTCGGCCGTCGCCATGTCGATCTTCTCGGGCCTGTTCAACCTCGGTATCGGCACGGGTACCGCGATCGGCGGAGCCGTGGTTTCGGGTCCCGGTATCGCCTGGATCGGCTTCGCGGGCGGTGCGATCGCTGCCGTGGGCGTCATCCTCGCTATCACGGTGATGTTCCCGGCCATTCGTCGCGCAAAGCCTGTCGCCTAATCACGTTTCCTCATCAGTTGCGGTGGAATAGTTCCTGTTTAAGGCCTCTGAAGGCCCAAGCAGGAACTATTCCACCGCAACTTATTTTGGGGGAGAGGATACAAGCTGGGCATACAATGGATGTCGTTGTGTTGCGCTTACCGGGAGGTTGCTATGTGGGCATACGAGACGACGTTCTATCAAATCTATCCGCTGGGCTTTTGTGGAGCTCCGCGCGAAAACGCCGCGCCCGTTGCCGAGGATGAGCTCGCCCAGGCCGCCGATGCCACAGCTAGCCCCGATGCCCCCATCATGAAGATTGCCCAATGGGCCGACTACCTGCAGGAACTCGGTATTGGCGCTGTGCTCATCAACCCGCCGCTCGAGTCTGATAGCCATGGCTACGACACGCGCAGCCTGCGCCATATTGATCGCCGCCTGGGTGGGGACGCCGACTTTGCCGCCGTATGCGACACGCTGCATGCCCATGGCATCCGCGTGGTGCTCGATGCCGTCTTCAACCACGTCGGCCGCGGTTTTTGGGCCTTCCGCGATGTGCAGGAGCGCAAGTGGGACTCGCCGTACAAGGACTGGTTCCACATTAGCTTTGACGGCGATTCCTGCTATGGCGATGGCTTTTGGTACGAGGGCTGGGAAGGCCATTTTGAGCTTGTGAAGCTCAACCTGCAAAATCCCGCTGTGGTCGATTACCTGCTCGAGTCCGTGCGCCGCTGGGCCGAGGTCTTTGGCGTCGACGGCCTGCGCCTGGACGTTGCCTATATGCTCGACCGCGACTTTATGCGCCGCCTGCACGTCTTTACCCGTGAGCTCAAGCCCGACTTTGTGCTGATCGGCGAGACGCTCCACGGCGACTACAACCAAATCGTCAACGACGAGATGCTCGACTCCTGCACCAACTACGAGTGCTACAAGGGCCTGTACTCCAGCTTTAACTCGGTCAACATGTTCGAGATCGCCCATTCGCTGCACCGCCAGTTTGGCGGCGATCCGTGGTGCATCTACCGCGGCAAACATCTGCTGTCGTTTGTCGACAACCACGATGTGCCGCGCCTGGCAAGTATCCTCACCGACAAGTCGTGTCTGCGTCCCGCCTACGGCATGCTCTTTGGCATGCCGGGCATCCCGTGCGTCTACTATGGCAGCGAGTGGGGAATTGCCGGCGAAAAGGGTGGCCCCGATGGCGACTGGGCGCTGAGACCTGCGCTCAATGAGCCTGCGCCCAACGAGCTGACGGCGTTCATCACGCAGCTTGCGCACCTTCGCTCGGCCGACGACGCGGCTGCCCGTGCTCTCAACTACGGTGCCTATCGCAACGTGGTGATCCAGAACAAGCAGCTGCTGTTCGAGCGCGCCTGTGACGGCGCGACGGTACTCGTGGCGGTGAATGCCGTGGGTGAGCCTTACACCTTTGGCGCCGGCGAGCTCAACGGGTCCTTCGTCGACCTGCTTGCCGACGATGCGCCCACGGTCGAGCTGACGGGTACCCTTGAGCTTGCACCCTACGAGGTGCGCTATCTGTTGAGAGCCTAGCCCATGGCCGTATCTGACGAGGGCTATCAACATATTGAGCATGGGTTTGAGCCCGTGTTTGACGAGCACTCGCGCGTTTTGGTGCTCGGGTCGTTTCCCTCGGTGCTTTCGCGCGCCAATGCCTTTTATTACGGCAACCCTCAGAATCGCTTTTGGCGTGTGATGGCCACGTGCCTCGGTATGCCTGTGCCGCCCAACGAGGGCGATCCTTTGGCAAGCGGTGAGCCCGCGACGCTCGATGCCTCCATTGCCGCCAAGCGGGTCATGCTGTTGAACGGCGGCGTAGCCCTGTGGGATGCAATCGAGAGCTGCGACATTAAGGGCTCGAGCGACGCGAGCATCCGCAACGTTGTGCCGGCACATATCGAGCGCATTACCGATGCCGCGCCGATCGAGGTCGTTGTCTGTAACGGCGGTACGGCAGGGCGACTCTACAAACGCTACTTGCAAGATCGGACGGGGCTGCCTGCCATTGTCCTGCCCTCGACAAGTCCCGCCAATGCCGCCTGGTGCCTGGAGCGTCTTGTTGAGCGTTGGCACGAAGCCGTTGACTGGGCTGTTATTTAATTTAGATTTTTGTTTGAGCGTGGGCGCCCAGACGTTTCAGAGCGCCTCGCCAGATCGGCGCGGGCACGGCTGGCTCGGCGCAAACCATGCCGTCGGCGTCGACGTTGGCGGCATTGCCGCCGCCAAGTCGCTGTGCATGCTCGACGGAGCAGCCCATGCGCACAGCGCCCACAAGCTTATCCATCGCTTCCGAAAATGGTCGGCGCAAGAGGCCCATGCGTGGGGAATGGCGAAGCGCTGCGATGCCGCTGCCGGCGCAGATGGCAACGCCGCCACACCACAATTGGTCATGGCGCTCACATGCCTTGCGCAGGCGAACGGCGGTCCCACGCGCCCGCTCTGTCCCCTCTTGTGCGGCTCGAATCGCGGCATAGACGCGCGTTCCCGTACCGCCAAAGCGCTCAAGCGCCCGCTC